>JAUXST010000597.1 GCA_030679805.1 Reyranella sp.
CCCGCCTTCCCGACGGCCGTCGCGGAGGCAACAACGTCGCCGGCCCACCGGCGCGCCGGGCACGTTCGACCCGACGGCCGCGACGAAGGAACGAAACAACGTCCTCGACACGGATCGGGGACAGGTGCGGGCCCAACTCGAGGCCCAACACACCATGCGTTCAGGTGGGCCCGCCGTGCCCACGGAAAGGCCGGATTTGCTGGTTTTCTGGCGGTTGGAGAGCCTGATTTCGACGCTGTGATTTGGGCCCTTTTCGCGAAGTTGGGCCCTTAGGCCGCCCTCAGCCTGCGGGCGGCGCGACCGACAGGCCCACGACCTTGTGGCGCTTGATCAGCTCGGCCACGAGGCCCGACTTCTTGGCCTTCTCGACGAAGTCGGCGAGGAACTTGGCACCCTCGAGGTTGGCTTTGGCCGTACCCACCGCCTGCTGCACGGCGGTGAATTTGCCGTCGAGGATTTTCAGGCCCGGCGCCTTGTCGACGTCCTTTAGCAGGCCCGGCCGGAGTCCCGCCAATACCTCGAGCTTGTCGCTCATAAACTTCTGGAAGGCGGCATCGAGGCCGCTCACCTGCACCAGCGTGGCGTTCTTGATGTTGTTCACCAGCCAGAGGTCGTAGGCGCTGCGCGCCGAGACGGCGATGCGCACGCCCTTCTTGTCGACGTCGCCGATGGATTTGATCGGCGATCCCGCCGGCACCATGTAGGTCGCCTCGATCTCGACGTAGGCGGCGCTGAAGGCGATCTTCTCGGCGCGCTGCGGCTCGGCGCCGATCAGGCCGATGTCCCATATGTTCTTGCCGGCCTGGTCGCCCAGTTCTCCCGGCGTCTTGAACGGCACGTACTTGACCGGCACGCCGAGCTCGGCGGCGATCGCCCGCGCCATGTCGGGGGCCACGCCCTCGGGATCGCCGCTGGCACTGCGGCCGGTGACCAGCAGGAAGTTGGAGAGGTTGATGCCGGCGCGCAGGACGCCGGTGGGGGCGAGTTCGGTTCGTGCTTTGTCGGACATGGCGCCAGTCTATACTGAAGCCAACGGAGAATGAAACGCACATGGCTGCCGACATCGTCGTCGAGACCACGTCCGGGAAAGTGCGCGGCGCGATGGAGCGCGGCGTCAGCGTCTTCAAGGGGATTCCCTATGCAGCACCGCCGTTGGGGCCCCTGCGCTTCCGCCCGCCGCGACCGATCGAGCCCTGGTCCGGCATCCGCGACGCGACGGCCTACGGCAACATGGCCGTGCAGAGCGAAAATGTCTTCGCCCTGCCACCCGACCTGCTGAAGATCTTCCCCCTCGGCGGCGAGGAGAAGCTCAGCGAGGATTGCCTCACTCTCAACGTCTGGTCGTCCGGCCTGGCAGGGGCCAAACGGCCCGTGCTGTTCTGGTGCCATGGCGGGGCCTTCATCACCGGCTCCGGTTCCTCGCCGTGGAACGACGGCGCCAACCTCTGCCACGCCGACGATGTCGTGGTCGTGTCGTTCAACCACCGGCTGGGCATCCTGGGCTATCTCCATCTCGCAGACCTCGCCGATGGCTTCGAAGGTGCCGGCACGGCCGGCATGATGGACATTGTGGCAGCCCTCGAATGGGTACGCGACAACATCGCGGTGTTCGGCGGCGATCCCGGCAACGTCATCATCTTCGGCGAGTCGGGCGGCGGTGCCAAAGTATGTGTGCTGATGGCATTGCCCGGCGCCAAGGGCCTGTTCCACAAGGCCATCATCCAGAGCGGGCCCGCCGTGCAGATGGCCGACCGCACCGACGGCACCAACACGGCGTGCCAGGTGCTGGCGCATCTCGGACTGGAACCGTCGCAGGCCGACAAGTTGCGGAAAATGTCCAGCGCGCGGCTGCTCGAGGCCCAGGCCGCCGTGCAGGCGGGTGTGAGCCGTGCTGCGTTCGCCAACCGGCGGCGCGTGGGAGTCAATCCGGTGATCGACGGCAAGGTCTTTCCCGGCGGGCCCTTCGCTCCGAGGGCACCGGCCGTTTCCGCCGACGTGCCGCTGATGATCGGCACCAACAAGGACGAGCAGACGCTGTTCATCGGCCATCTGCCCTGGGTGGCGGACGCCACCTTCGACAGTCTGCCCGAGGCCCTGCATCAGTATCTCGGGGCGCGCACCGCCGAGGTCGTCGCGACCTATCGCCGGGCGCAGCCGCACATGCGGGCCGACGAGATCGCCATCGCCATCGTGTCCGATCTCGGCGTCCGCGCGCTCTCGCTGCAGATCGCCGAGCGCAAGCTCGCCCAGAAGGCGGCGCCGGTATTCGTCTATCTCTTCGCCTGGGAGACACCGGTGCTGGGCGGCCGGCTGCGGTCCTGCCACACGCTGGAAATCCCCTTCGTGTTCGACAATGTCGGGCCGGCCGAGATCACCGGCAGCGACCCCGCGCGGCTGCCGCTCGGCCGGACCATGAGCCGCGCCTGGCTCGCCTTCGCCCGCCACGGCCGGCCGGGCCATGGCGGATTGCCGGACTGGCCGCAGTATTCGACGGCCGAGCGGGCGACAATGATCTTCGACACGACCTGCCGGGTCGAGAACGACCCCTACGGCACCGAGCGGCGGCTATGGGAGACAACGCCATGAAAATTACCGACGTCACGCTGACGCTCTTCGCCTGGGACGACATCCCGCCCACGCAGTACGGCCAGCACAGCCGCTTCGCGGGCTCGAGCGCGCTCGGGCTGCTGCGCATCCTCACCGACGACGGTGTCGAGGGGCATGCCTTCCTGGGTTCGGCCGCCAATTCGGCGGCGACCGACGGGCAGGGGCTCATCACCCACCTGAAGCCGGTGTTGATGGGTAGGAACCCGCTGCACCGCGAAGCCGTCGTCCAGGACTTGTGGAAGAAGCAGCGCGCCTGCGGCGTGCGCGCCATCGGCGCCGTCGACGTCGCGCTGTGGGATCTCTTGGGCAAATCGATGGGTCAGCCGATCCACCGCCTGCTCGGGACCTTTCGCGAATCGGTGCCGGCCTATGCGAGCTCCGCCGTGCTGTCGTCGCCGACCGAATATGCCGAGGAGGCGGTGCGCTTCAAGGAAGGCGGCTGGGCCGCCTACAAGATCCATCCGCCGACCCGCTGGAAAGAAGACATCAAGGTCTGCGAAGCGGTGCGCAACGCCGTCGGCGACTACACGATCATGCTCGATTCGACCTGGAGCTACGACTATCCGGCGGCGGTGCGCGTCGGCCGCGCCGTCGAGGAGATGGACTACTACTGGTACGAGGATCCGCTGGCCGACCAGGACATCTACAACTACGTCAAGCTGAAGCAGCAGCTCTCGATTCCGATCCTCGCCACCGAGTATCCCATCGCCGGCCTCGATTCCTACCAGCCCTGGATCATGCTGCAGGCGACTGATTTTTTGCGCGGTGACGTTGCAGTAAAGGGCGGCATCACGACACTGGTGAAGACCGCGCATCTCGCCGAGGCCTTCCGCATGAACTACGAGGTCCATCACGGCGGCAATTCCCTGAACAACGTCGCCAACCTGCATGTCATCGCCTCGCTCAAGAACACGACGTTCTTCGAGGTTCTGCTGCCGGACGCGGCACAGAAGTACGGCCTGGAACAGGACATCGTCGTCGGCCGAGACGGCATGGTGCATGTGCCCAACGGCCCCGGCCTGGGCGCCGCCATCGACTTCGCGCTGATCGAGCGGAAGAAGGTAGCCGTGCTCTCATAGCCGGAGAGAAGCATGATCGTCGATTGCCATGCCCACATCTTCACGCACTGGATCGGTGCTTGCGGACATCCGACGCGCGAGGTCCACAAGCGCTACCTGCAGCGCGTCGTCACCCGGACGGTTGCGCCGACCTTCCGCCTTCGCGACGGGGCGCGCGCCGACACCAAAGCCCTGTTCCGGGCCGGTGAAGAGGGATGGGCGGGTCTTGCCGACGTCGATTTCCGCGTCGGCCGTTTCGGCCAGCTCGAGTTCACGCATGAGGGCGAAGATTACGCCATCCAGTACATGCCCGTGGGCATGCAGGAGCAGGCAGCACCGCCGGAGCTGATGCTGGCGCAGATGATGAACGCCGGCGTCGATCACTGCGTGCTGCAGGCAGGCGGCGGCTACGGGGCGATGACCGAGATGAACGCCTTTGCGGGCCAGCAATATCCCGGGCGGATGACTGGGCTGATGCATGTCGACGAGGCGATGGCGGGCAAGCCCGAGCAGCTGGCGCAGGTCGATCATGCCTTCGATGTGCTAAAACTGCGCGGCCTCTACTTCAACGTCGATTCGCTCAGCCGCCATGGCTGGCCCTGGCCGCTCGATGCCCCTGAGATGGAGCCGTTCTGGGACAAGCTCGCGCGGCGCGGCATCCTGCTCTGCTTCGAGATAAGCTCGGGACCGGGCTACGACATGGCCAGCTACATGGCGAACCTCACTGCATTCGGCCGCGTGCTCGCGCGCCATCCGTCCTTGCGCGTGCACATGGCGATGAGCCCACCGATCGCATTCTTTGCCCGCAACGGCCACTATGAGTTCCCTGACGAGGCGCTCGCCGTCTGGCGCCACGGGCCGATGGTGCTCGAGGTGATGTTCCCGATCACCTATGGCGGCGCCTGGGACTACCCCTATCCCGAGGCGCAGACGCTGATTGCCGACATGCGCGACAAGCTTGGCGCTGACCGGCTCGTCTGGGGTTCCGACATGCCGAACGTGGAGCGGTTCTGCACCTATAAGCAGTCGCTCGACTACGTGAGGCGCTACTGCCCGTTCCTGACCGCGCGCGAAAAGGATCTGATCCTGGGCGAGACCTGCGCGGCCTTCTACGGGATCGGCAGATGATCGAACGCAAGAAAGTTGCCGACCTGACCTGGCAACTCACCGTCGGTTGGAGCGTTGAGGGTGGACCCACAATATTGCAGGAGGTCTGTCATGAAACGCACGCTGCTGACACTTGCGCTGATCGCCGCCGCCGGTGCGGCCTATGCCCAACCGGTGCCGTCGTCCGAGCCGCTCGACCCGAACGGCCGTCCCTTCATCGGCCGGAACGACTGGGCGAGACAGCCCGGCGACCAGCCGTCGGGCAACGTCGGGACCAGCGCGGGCGCAAATGCCAATGCCGATATAGCGACGGCGCCCAGCGGGCCGCGTACGCCTGCGCTCAAGGACGAGTTCGGCTTCCGCTACGACGATCAGGGCAATCGCCTCGACGCGCGCGGCAACATCATTTCGCCGCAGACGCGATAGCGGCAAGAACCTTCGCCCGGCGTGGCACAGCAACATGCTGGCGGCGCCGGGCCTTGTCCGGGACCTTTCCCGGTGGTGATCTTGCGGTGTTCATCAGGGGACACCGCATGGCGGGCATCATCCTCTTGTCATCGCCTTTGCGTCCCGCGGCTTCTGAGCAGCGATGACAGCGATCTTTATCGATGCTGATGCCTGTCCGGTGAAGGCGGAGATCTACCGCGTCGCCGAGCGCTATGAACTAAGAGTCTTTGTCGTCAGCAACTCCTATATCAACGTGCCGCGCGACCCGCGCATCGAGCGCGTGGTGGTGAGCGACGGCTTCGACGCAGCCGACGACTGGATCGTCGAACGCGCCGGGCCCGGAGACATCGTCGTCACTGCCGACATTCCGCTCGCCGACCGCAGCCTGAAGAAGGGGGCGGCCGCGATCGGCTCGACCGGCATCGCCTTCACCGCCTCGTCGATCGGCATGGCGATGGCCAACCGCGAACTGATGTCGAACCTGCGCGCCATGGGCGAGATCACGGGCGGCCCCAAGCCGATGAGCGCGCGCGACCGCTCGCGCTTCCTGTCGACGCTCGACGAGACGATCCAGAAACTGAAAAGGAAGGGTGGGTGAATGCTTCGCTGGCGTTGGCTACTTGTCGAGCCAGACGTCCTCGAAGCGGAAGCCGTTGGCCATGCTGTTGACGTGGGCGACATAGCCCTTGACGTAGGACTGCCAGCAGGTAGCGGCGCGATTCCACGTGATTGGCGGTCGTGCGCCGTCGGCCAGGAGCCGGGCGTCGATCTCCCACACCAGTTCGCGGCGCTTCTCGATGTCGAGTTCGGCCGACTGGATGTCGAACAGCCGCTCGATCTCGGGATTGCAGTAGCGGTTGTAGTTGCGCTCCGAGCGGCAGGAGAAATTCTCGTAGAAGGCCTGATCGGGATCGTCGACGCCGTTGCCTGTGGTGTTGAGAGCGATCGCATAGTCCTTGCGGCTGAGCCGGGTGAACCAGTGCGAGGTCTCGACGACGTCGAGCGTCGCGTGGATGTGGATGTCCTTGAGCTGGTCGATCAGGACCTGCGCCGGGCTCTTGTAGAGCGCGATACCGCGCGTCACGACCTTCAGCATCAGCGGCCGTTCCGGGCCGTAGCCCGCCTTGACCATGAGCGCACGGGCCCGTTCGCGGTTTTCCGCGACGTCGGGTCCGTAGCCGTCGATGGTTGCCAGCTTCTCGGGCGGCAGCCCCCACATGCCGTCGCCCGGTGGCTGGAGAGTGCCGCCGATCTCGGCTTCGCCGTCGTTGAAGCCAGAGATGAAGGCCTTGCGATCGAGCGCGAGCGTCAGTGCCCGGCGGATGTCGGGGTTGTCGAACGGCGCCGCGTCGCGATTCACCAGCAAATTCGTATTGTTGTTCATCGACGTGGTCTCGCATGCCACCTTCGATGTCCGCCGTCGGGCATCCTTGAGCTGCGGAACCGTTACTTCCCAGGGGAAGGTCATGTCGAACCGGCCGGCCATGAAGCTCAGCAAGGCCGTCGAGGAACTGTTGACGATGGTGAACTCGATGCCGTCGAGATAGGGCCGGTCCGGCTTCCAGTAGTCCGGGTTACGCACCAGCTTGACGCGGTCGAACGGCACGAAAGAGTCGAGCTTGAACGGGCCCGTGCCGATCGGCCGCGTGCGCATCTGGCTGGCGGGAATATGGCAGGGGTAGATCGGCGAGAAGCCCGAAGCGAGCAGCGGCAGAAGCGACGGTTGTGGCCGGTTGAGGTAGATCGTGACTTCGTAGTCGTTGGGGCTGTGGACATAGTTGATGTTGCGGTACCACGCCGCGCGCGGGTTGCTACGCAGCTTGTCCCGGGCCCTGGCAGTCAGGAGATTGAAGGTGCATTCCACATCGGCCGAGGTGAAGGGCAGACCGTCGTGCCACCGCACGCCCTGGCGCAGCCTGAACGTGAGTTCGGTTCCGTCGTCGTTCCAGCTCCACGATTCGGCGAGGTCGGGCACGATCGACTGCTCGCTGTTCTGGGCGGTCGCCTGATCGAACAGGACGAGGTTGTTGAACACCGGCATGAAGGGCACGACGGTCGAGGCCGTCGACTCCTCGTGGATCGAGGTGCTCGGGGGATTGTCGCGGTGGAACACGCGCAGCACGCCACCGCTTTTCTGGGCAAATGCGGTCCCGGTCGAACACAGCAGCGCGACCATCATGCCGCCGATCAGGACCCTCGCACGCATGCCCATACCCTTGCGTCCGGAACTGGCCGGCCGCTCTCGTCGTCATGAGCACAGACTACATTGGTTGAATGCCGCCGATAGTCTAATTCGTGCACACCCGATGCACGCAACGATACAACCAAAAAACTGACAGAATCAGTGAAGAAACAACCGATACAATGCACGCATCACGCGGCTTTCGTTCGCCGCATGGCGCTCGAGCAGCGTGGGCAGACCTCCTCTGCGAAGTGGGTCATCATGCGCTGGCGCAGTTCGATCGGCGTGCCGGGCGTGGCGCACGACACCATGAAATAGTTGAAGCCGAGGGCCACCAGGGCGTCGATCCGTCGGCAGATCGTCTCGGGGCTGCCGACCAGGTTGGAGTCCATGAACGGCCCCAGTTCGCTGGGATCGGTGAGCTTGCGCAGGTTGGCAAACATGCGGCTGAAGTCCTGGTATTCCGGGATATCGGCCCACGGGTTGGCGTCGGCTTCGTAGTGCGTGCACTGCAAATCGAAGTAGGGCGGGTAGTGGCGGCGGCCCAGCGCGCGCGCCTCTTCGTCGGTGTCGGCGATGAACATCTTGACCGAGATCGGCAGGATCGCGTCGCGAGCGGCAGCACCCGCCCGCGCTCGAGGATCCTGGCCAGCAGCTTGTCGGGAAAGGTGGCGAGGCAGATCGGCGCCACACCGAGATCGCCCATCACCTCGGCGCTCGCCGGGCTGCCGATGGAGCCATAGAAACGCACTTTCTTGGCGACCGGCTCGGGCCGTAGGCGGATCGGCTGGGCGATCTTCCAGAATTGTCCGTCATGGGTGAAGGGCTCGCCGGCCAGGCCCTTCTCGACGATGCGGTAGCATTCGGCGAAACGGGCGCGCGCCTCGTTCATGTCGACGTTGTAGGCGTCGTATTCCATCTTGGCGGTGCCGCGGCCGATGCCGAGATGCAGCGTGCCGCGCGTCATGCTGTTCAGCATGGCGATTTCCTCGGCCAGCCGCAGCGGACGGTACCACGGCAGCACCAGCACCGAGGTGCCGAGCGAGAGGTCGGGAAAGGCCGCCGCGATATGGGCCATGAACAGGAGCGGACTCGGCGTCGGGTAGTAGTCGCTGAAATGGTGTTCGAGCAGCCAAGCGGCATCGAAGCCCAGCTTCTGGGCCAGCGCGCAATCGTCCATGACCTCGCGGTAGAGCGCCTGGTCCGACTTGTGGACGTCGCTGGCCGGCGCGGCCTGAAACCCGAACGCGATGTCGTTCATCAATTGTATCCTTGTGAACGTTTCCCCTCTTCGAGCCCTAACTATATAAAGTCACACGGTTGATGGGGAGGGCTGGATGAAATCGTCGATGATGCGCCGCATGGCGGTATTGGGCCTGGCTCTGCTGGCCTTCTCGCCGGCCGTTGCCCAGGCGCAGAAGAAGCTGGTGGTCTACACCTCCAACGAAAGCACGCTGAACGATCTGGTCTTCGGTGCCTTCACCAAGGAGACCGGGATCGCCGTCGAGCCGGTCGCCGCTGGATCGGGCGTGGTGATCCGCCGCCTGCAAGCCGAGAAGGACCGCCCGCTGGGCGACGTCATCTGGGGCGTGAGCCGGTCGCTGCTGCAGACCAACAAGGCGCTTTTTGCGCCCTATGCTTCCAAGAACAAGGATGCCATTCCCGTCGAATACCGCGATCCCACCGACCTGTGGATCGGCAACAACCTCCATTTGCTGGTAATCCTGCAGAACACCAAGATCCTGCCGGTCGGCCAGGGCCCGAAGAGCTGGTCCGATCTGCTCGACCCGAAGTGGAAGGGCAAGATCGCCTTCACCGATCCGGCCAACTCCGGCTCGGCATACACCACGGTCACCCTGCTGGTCGACCTGTGGGGCGGCGGCGAGGAGGGCTGGAAGAAGGTCGCGGCGCTGTTCAAGAACCTCAAGGTGCTGAACCGCGCGTCGCTGGTCTTCCAGGGCGTCGGCAACGGCGAGTATCCGTTGGGCATCTCGCTCGAATATGCCGGCCCGATGTGGGCGGCAGGCGGCGCACCGGTCAAGACGATCTATCCCGCCGACGGCACGGTCGCGGCGATGGAGGGCGTCGCCATCATCAAGAATGGTCCCAATCCCGACTCTGCCAAGGCCTTCGTCGACTTCATCAACCGCAAGGATGTGCGCGAGATGATCCTGAAGGCGACGTTCCGCCGGCCGGCCCGCACCGACCTCGACCTGTCGAGCCTGCCGGGCGGCATGCCGCCGCTCGCCTCGCTCAAGATGCTCAACTACAACGAGGCCGGCTGGACCGACAAACGCAAGGAAACCCTTGAGCACATCAAGGACGTGATCCAGGAGTCGCGCTGAGCGTGACCGGCATCGTCATTGAGGGCGTAACGCGGTCGTTCGGTACGGTGCGCGCCGTCGACGGCGTGGACCTCACCGTCGGCGACGGCGAGTTCTTCACCCTGCTGGGACCATCGGGCTGCGGCAAGACCACCTTGCTGCGCATGATCGCGGGCTTCTGCGAACTCGACGGTGGCGAGATCCGCTTTGGCCAGAAGCGCATCGACCGGCTGCCGGCGCACACGCGCGACATCGGCATGGTGTTCCAGAACTACGCGGTGTTCCCCAACCTGACGGTGGCGGGCAACGTCGCCTACGGGTTGAAGGCGCGCCGCGTGGCGGCTGCCGACCTCGCGCGCCGTGTCGACGAGGCGTTGGCGCTGGTCCAGCTCGCGGGCTACGGCGAGCGCTGGCCGCACCAGCTCTCGGGCGGGCAACTGCAGCGCGTTGCCATCGCCCGCGCCCTGGTGATCCGCCCGCAAGTGCTGCTGTTCGACGAGCCGCTCAGCAACCTCGACGCCAGGCTCAGGGTCAGCATGCGCGCCGAGATCCGCGAGCTGCAGAAATCGCTCGGCATCACCGCGATCTATGTGACGCACGACCAGGAAGAGGCGATGTCGGTGTCCGACCGCATTGCCCTGATGCAGAACGGCAAGCTCGAGCAGGTCGGTGCCCCGGCAGAAATCTACCGCAATCCGGCCTCGCGCTTCGCCGCCGAATTCATGGGCACCACCAACCTGGTCGAGGCGCGGGCGCTCGGCCGTGACGGCGCCGACCTGGTCTCGCTGCGCCCCGAGGCGCTCAGGCTCGACGCCGAGGCGCCACCAGGCTGGCCCAGGATCGGCGGGTCGGTCGTCCATGTCGAGATCCTGGGTCCGATCACGCGCTTCGACGTGCGTCTGGTGGACGGATCGCTCTTGAAGGTGGCGGCGCTCGACGAGCCGCATCGCACGCTGGCGCCGGGTGCGGCGGTGATGCTGGCCTACGATCCGGCGCGCGTGACCGTGTTGCCGTGAGGGGCTTGATATGACGCTGGCCATCCCGCATCAGCAGCGGATGCCGCTGGCCATCGCCGCGCTTGGCTTTCTCTTTCTTGGGCTGTTCCTGCTCTATCCGCTGTTCAACGTCTTCAGCGCCAGCGTGCTGGACGCCGAGGGCGAGAAATTCACATTTGCCAACTACGTGAAGGTGCTCGGCCGTCCGTTCTATCGCGCCGCGGTGACCAACACGCTCGCCATTGGCGTTGCCGCGACGATCACCACGACGCTCATATCCGTGCCCTTCGCTTTCGCGCTCGCCCGCCTGCCGGTGCCGGGCAAGGCTGCGATCCTGGCGCTCGCCGCCATGCCGCTGGTGCTGCCATCCTTCGTCAGCGCCTATGCCATCGTGCTGCTGCTGGGCCGCGCCGGCATCGTGACGCAATGGCTCAATTCGTGGGGCATCGGCTTCGGCTCGATCTACGGCGCCGGCGGCATCGTGCTGGTCTATACGCTGACGCTCTATCCCTACGTGCTGTTGCCGACCATGGCGGGCTTCAAGGCAGTCGACGTCTCGGTCGAGGAAGCTGCGCAAAGCCTCGGCTCCTCGCCGCGCCGCACCTTGTGGACCGTGACCTTGCCCATCGTCATCCCCTCGATCCTGGCCGGCGGCCTGCTGGTCTTCATCGAGACGCTGGAGAATTTCGGCGTGCCCTTCGTGCTGGCCGAGGATCTGCCGATCTTCGCCGTCGAAGCCTTCAAGCTCTTCATCGGCGAGACGGCGCCCAATCCGTCGTCGGCGGGCGTCCTGGGCGTGCTGCTGATCCTGACGACGGCGGCGGTGCTGCTGGTCCAGCGCCGCTACCTCTCGGCCCGCCGCTTCGCCACAGGCGCGCGCGCGGCACCGCCGACCCTGCAGGTCGGTCCCGGCGTGCGCGTCGCAGCCGCGGTCTATTGCTGGACCATCGTCCTGCTGGCGCTGGTGCCGTTCTTCGCCATCGTCGTGCTGTCGTTCATGGAGTTCCGCGGCCCGGTGCTCCATCCCAACTTCAGCCTGGAGAATTTCGCGATCCTGTTCGACCGTTCGACCCGGCCGCTGCTCAACACGCTGCTGTTCGCCACCCTGGCCGCGATCGGGGTCACCCTGGTCGGCGTGCCGATCGCCTATGTGGTGACGCGCATGCGGTCGACCATGGCCTCGGTGCTCGACGTGATCGCGACCCTGCCCTTTGCCGTCGCCGGCACGGTGCTCGCCATCGGCTTCGTCGTGTCCTTCAACAGTGGCTGGCTGATCCTGACCGGTGGACCGCTGATCATGGTGCTGGCCTACACGGTGCGCAAAGTGCCGTTCGCGGTGCGCTCCTCGAGCGCCATCCTGCACCAGATCGATCCCTCGCTCGAAGAAGCCTCGATCAGCCTCGGCCGTTCGCCGCTGCAAACCTTCGGCCGCATTCTCGTGCCGCTGATGCTGGGCGGCATCCTGAGCGGCTTCGTGCTGACCTGGGTGACAGTGGCGTCGGAACTGAGCGCCACGGTGGTGCTCTACAGCGGCCCGTGGCGGACGCTGACGGTGGTAATGTTCCAGGCGCTGGAAAGCGGCGGCGGCGGGGTCGCCACGGCCGCCGCCTCGACGCTGATCGTGGTCACATTGTTGCCGATCGCATTGCTTTACCGCCTGGTCCAGCGCTACGAACTGTCCTGAGGGCGCAGGGGCCCTAGAATAGCCTCACAATCCCTGGAGGTTGCTTGGCTTGGGAGATTGCCTGGGCCGGCATCCTCCCGCGCCCTCGCGCGTTGCATCCTGGGTCATGGCCATGCGTAAGCGGACGAAAATCGGCATTTGGGCGGCAGCCGTCGTCGGCGTGCTGGCGCTTGGCTGGAGTGCGTTGCCCTATCTGGTCGACATGCAGGTCTTCAAGCCGGCCATGATCCAGGCCGTCAAGGAAGCCACGGGGCGCGAACTGGTGATCGACGGGCCGATCGAGCTCTCGATGTACCCGGTGCCCGGCATTTCTGCGCGTCAGGTCCACTTTGCCAACGCCACCGGCACCAAGGGCGCGCAGATGCTCGATGTGAGGCGGATCGTGGTCCGGCCCTCGGTCCTCGCCCTGCTGCAGGGCCGGATCGAGGTCGGCACGCTCTTCCTCTATCGGCCGACCATCGTTCTGGAGGCCGACGCCGACGGCAAGCCCAACTGGGAGTTCGCACCCGGCCTCAACGCGACCCAGCCGAAAGGTGCGCCGAGCAGCGGTCTGCATCTCGCGGTCGGCCGTCTCGCCATCGTGCGCGGCACCATCAAGTACACCGATCCGCGGTCCGGCAAGACCCATACTGCCGAGGACGTCCGTGTGCGCGCATCGGTCGGCTCCCTCGACGGGCCGATGACGCTGGTGGGCACCGCCACCGTGAACGGCGTGCCGTTGCTCATCGATCTCAGCGTGGGCGGGCCGACGGACAAGGGTCATCGGACGATCCTTGCGCTCGAGGTGGCGAGCGGCAGGCTTTCCTTCGACGGCTGGCTGGGCCGGATTGCGCCGGACGGCAGCGTGATGGGTCAGCTTTCGGTGGCCACCGGCCGGCTGACAGATTTCATCGTCGCCCTCGTGAGGGCTACCGGCGGCGGCGTGCCCAAGTTCGAGTCGTCGGTTGTCGGCAGTTTCAGCTTCGACGGCGCGATCGAAGTGTCACCCAGGCGATTGGCCCTCACCGACTTCAAGGCGTCGATGGGCAGCGAAAAGGCCTCAGGCACGCTGTCGCTGGATCAGGATCCCGCACCAACTCTCACCGGCAAGCTGTCGCTGCCCCGGATCGATGTCGAGAAGTGGATCGCGGTGCTGCAACAGCCGGGCATCTTCGCGCAGCCGCCAACACCTGCACCCGTACCTGCATCGGTGCCCGCCGCCGCGACGACCAAGCCGGCCCCCGCGGCCAAACCCGCGCCCGCGACACCTGCTGTTCCCGCCGCCAAGCCCGCTGCCCCGGCAGTCAAGCCCGCGACGCCGGCTGCGGCTGCTGCGTCGCCCTTCCCGAGCGCGCTGAACGTCAGCCTGTCGGTCGATGCCGCCGAAGTCCTCTACCGCAAAGGCACAATCCGCGACCTGTCCTTCGTGGTCGAGATCCACAAGGGCGCCGTCACGGTGCCCCGCTTCAAGGCGATCCTGCCGGGCGAGATGGTGGTGCAGGCCAATGCCACCGCGCCTGTGGCGCCGGCTGCTACCACGCCGCCTGCTGTGGCCACGCCACCAGCCAAGCCCGCCGCCGTGCCTCAGCCGCCAGCCTCTCCGTCGCCAACCAAACCGGCCGCCAATGCCGTCCAGGCGAATGGCGAGATCAGCATCGTCGGACCGAAGCTGCGCGACACGCTGGCCTGGCTCGAGATCGATGCGTCGGGCATGCCGGCGGGCAAGTTGCGGACGCTCGGTGTCAAGGCCAAGCTCGCGTCGACTGCCAACAGCGTGCAGTTGAGCGATGTCGCCTTCGACCTTGACGACCAGCACGGCACCGGCGGCGGCACCGTCACCTTCGCCCTGCCGCTTGCGGTGGTGACACAGATCCAGATCGACCGTTTCGACCTCGATGCCTACGTGCCCAAGCCCGCCGCGCCGCCGTCGTTTCCGGAACTGCCTGCCGGAGCCGCGACGCCTGCCGCCGCTGTTGCCCCCGCGAAACCGGCCGCCGCCACGCCCCCGGCAGGCCCGCCGCCGCCGAGTTTCGGGTTGAAGGCCAAGATCGCGAGCCTCATCTATCGCGGCGAGCCGTTGAAGGGCGTCGACGCCGACGTGACAGTGCAGGGCAATATCCTGAAGCTGAACGGCATCAAGGTCGCCGATCTGCTGGGTGCGAAACTCGACCTGCGCGGCTCGGTCATCGATTTCGGTACCGCGCCGCGCTTCGACCTCACCTTCAATACGACCATGCCGAACACCGACAAGCTGCTCGACTATGCCGGGCTGCCGAAATTCATCAACGGCAAGATCGGTGCGGCGTCGGCCGGCGGCGGCGTCGCGGGAACGCTGGGCGCGTTCACGCTGCGCGACGCCAACGTCACCATGCTGGGCGCCACCGCCCATGCCACCGGTGCGCTGACACTGGGCGATGCATTCAGCTTCAACTTTGCCAGCTTCACCCTGCAGGCACAGGATGCGAGCCAGCTGGTCTCGGTTGCCAGTGGCACCAGCCAGACGGGGATCGGCGCACTGTCCGCCAGCGGCACCTTCAAGGGCAACGCCGACCGGGCGGGCTTCGAGGGCAATCTCGCCGCCGTCGGCAACCAGATGTCGGGCAAGATCGACGCGACATTGGGCAAGCGACCGAACATCGCGGTGAACCTGAAGGTCCCCGGCACGCTCGACTTCGACAAATGGCTGGGCGTGTCGGCGGCGCCTGCGTCCGCGGTGGCCCCTGCGCCCGCGGCTTCGGCTCCCCGGGCGGCGGCACCGCAGCCTGCCGCGACGCCGCACGCGGTGACCGGTAAGCCCATCGATCTCTCCGCCTTGCGCTCCTTCGATGCCTCGCTCGAACTCTACACCAGCGCGATCAAGGTCGGCGCAGTCCATGTCAACTACGGCGACCTGACGGGGACGCTGAAGAACGGCGTCTTCAAGATCTCCAAGCTTACCGGGCAGTTCTATAGTGGCGCGGTCGATTTCATCGGCACGGTCGATGCCTCCAAGGCGACCCTGGCGCTCGATCTCAAGGGCAGCCTGCAGGGCATCTACCTGGGCGAGATGCTGCGCGGCACCGCTGGGACCAACATCTTCGGCAGCGACAGCCTGAGCGTGTCGGTCGACGGAAAGCTCAGCATCATGAACGTCGAACTGACGGGCCACGGAAATACGCCGGAAGCGATCCGGGACTCGCTGGCCGGCCGGGGCGAGGTGAGCGGCACCCTCTATCCAGCGGTCGCCAAGGGCTCGCTCTCCCTGGCCTCGTTCGCCACCGGTGTCGGCAGCCTCTTCAGCAGCGAGATGGGATTCAGTTCCGCGGTGCTGCAGGGCTTCATCAACCAGCAGAGCAAGGTGGTCGGAGAGATCGTGCTCGGCGACGGGCTGGTGACCCTGCGAAATCACTCGGTGCAAGGCCTGAACGCGGTGGCCCTCATCACCAGCTATAACAGCTTCATGGCGGCGACCACCGACACCACGATCGCCATCGATACCGGCGCCCGCGGTCCGGCGGATTTCGTGATGACGGTGAAGGGGCCGATGTCCGCGCCCACCATGGCGATGGGGCGCGGCCCCAGGCGCTAAGGCCGTGGCGCCGAGGCTGCGGCGTCGCCAGGATCAGGCGGCGCGGTTCTTCAGGATTTCCCAGGCGCGTGTGAAGGCCTGCGCCATCTCCTCGGCCGGCACGGCGCCGGAGAACAGGACGTGGCCCTGCAGGGCGAAGCTCGGCACGCCCTGGATGCCGGCGTTGCGCGCCATCTGGTCGCCGGCCAGCACTTCCTTCCGGCCCGCGTCGCCCGCCAGCATCGTCAGCACCTCGTCGCGGTCGAGGCCGCCCTCGGCACCGATGGTGGCCAGGATCTGTGAATCGCCGATGTCGGCGCCGTTGCAGAAATAGCCCTCGAACAGCGCCTCGACGACGGCGTCCTGCACGCCCTTCTGGCCGGCCAGGCGGATCAGCCGGTGCGCGTTCACGGTGTTGGGCGTGCGCGTGATCCGGTCGAGGTGGAATTCGAGGCCGACCGTGGCGGCGGTCTCGGTGATGCGCTGGTCGAGTTGCTGCGAGCGTTCGAGACTGCCGAACTTGGCGATGCGGTACTGCTTGCGCTCGACGCCCTCGGGCGGCATCTCGGGATTGAGCTGGAAGGGATGCCAGGCGACGGTGACGGCGCAGTGCTTGGCGGCGAGGAGATCGAGCGCGCGCTCGAGCTGGCGCTTGCCGATGTAACACCAGGGGCAGATCGCGTCGGAGATGACGTCGATGCGGCCGACAGGCTGGGCCTGGTCCATGGTTGTTTCCTTTCCCCTTTTGCCAACCAGCGTACACCTGCGTGGAATCCCGGGCAACGAGAGGACCCCATGGAAAGACCGAAATACCGCTCTGCGCTCATCGTCGGCACGGGCCCGGGGCTCAGCGCCTCGCTGGCCCGGTTGTTTGCACTGAACGGCCTCACCGTCACGCTGGCCGCCCGGCAGACCGCCAAGCTTGCTGCACTTGCGAAAGAAACACGCGCCGAGGTTCATGCCTGCAACGCCGCCGATCCGGCCGAAGTTGCCGCCCTGTTCGAGGCGCTCGATGCCCAGGGCCGCACGCCCGACGTGGTGGTCTACAACGCCAGCAACCGGGTGCGCGGTGCGTTGGTCGATCTGCCGCCCGACGACGTCAAACGCGCCATCGAGATCAGCGCCTTCGGCGCCTTCCTGGTCTCCCAGCAGGCGGCGAGGCGCATGCTGCCGCCGGGTAAAGCAACGGGCCACGGCGCCATCCTGCTCTCCGGCGCCACCGCGGGCGTCAAAGGCTTCGCGCTCTCGGCCACCTTTGCCATGGGCAAGTTCGCGCTGCGCGGGCTCGCGCAGTCGATGGCGCGCGAGCTGTCGCCCAAGGGCATCCATGTGGCCCACTTCGTGATCGATGGCGGCATCCGCAGCGTCGCCCGTCCCGTGCCGGTCGACGCGCCCGACAGCCTGCTCGATCCCGACGCCATCGCCGAGACCTACTGGGCCACGCTGCAGCAGCACCGCAGCGCCTGGAGCTGGGAAGTCGAGGTCCGACCGTGGGTCGAGAAGTTTTAGACTCTTCCGAACCGCGAGCCCTGGCTCGCTCATAATCATAAGCGGGCGGGACGCCCACGGTCCGGGAGAGCATGAGCACTACAGATGTTCGTGCAGTAAACGCAGCGCGCCGTGCAGATCGTCGACGACGATCACGCACTTGGCGCGGACCTCGGGCAGCGGCGGCAGGATATCCGGCACCATGATCGCCATGGTCCCGGCGGCGTGCGCGGCGGTGAGGCCGACATTGGAATCCTCGAAGGCGACGCAGCGCTCGGGCGCGATCCCGAGACGGCGGGCTGCCTCGAGATAGACATCGGGCTGCGGTTTGGCGTGCAGGACGTCGTCGCGCGTCGCCACTGCTTTGAAACGGTCGAGCAAGCCGGCGCGGCCGAGATGGCGCTCCGCGGTCGCGCGGCCCGCCGAGGTGGCGACGGCGAGCGGCAGGCCACGGTCCGCGAGGAAGTCGAGCAGCTCGATCACACCCGGCTTCACCGGGATATGCGTCTCCAGCAGGTTCTTGGCGTGGTTCGAGAACTGCAAGCGGAAGGGCTCGATGCGGAAGCCCTCGCCATAGAATTCCTGGATCAGGACGTCGCATTCCTTGCCGGGAACGCCGACCATGGAATGGCAGAATTCCAGCGGCATTTCGAGGTCGAGTGCGCGGGCGGCGGCCTGCAGGGCCTCGACATAGACGGCTTCGGTGTCGAGCAGCAGGCCGTCCATGTCGAAAAGGGCGGCCTCGACGGGTTCCTTGAGCATGCTTTCGTTCTAAGCTCTGGCGCGGAAACGTCCAGTGGGAGAAAAATTCATGCGCATCCATAACCTATATGTCGACGCAAAAGGCGAAACTCACTTCCGTGACATCGAAGTCGAATGGAAGAACGAAGGCCGCGGCGGCAAGACCTCGGCGATGCTGCCCGCGACCGGAATTATCTTCCGCGAGACGCCGGGTACCTACGACTACGAATGGCATCCGGCGCCGCGCCGGCAATACATCATCAACCTCGATGCCGGCGTCAGCATCCAGGCGAGCGACGGCGAGACCCGCATCATCGGAGCGGGCGAAATCATCCTGGTCGAGGACACCCACGGCAAGGGCCACTGCTCGAAAGCCATCGAGGGCAAGCTGCGCCATTCCATCTTCGTGCCGATCGACTAGTCGGCGGACCGTACGATTTTTGCAAGGAAGTCAGACATGAACATCCAGACTCCTGTCGATCCCACCAACGATCTCGTCGAAACCGCCAGGCGCGTGCTGCCCGGCGGCAGCTTCGGCAATATGCCGGCCGAGGTGATCCTGAAGGAGGGCAAAGGCGGCCGGATCTGGGACGAGGCCGGCCGCGAGTATGTCGACTTCCTGCTGGGTTCCGGGCCGATGTTCGTAGGCCATGCCCATCCCGAGGTGACGGCGGCGGTGCAGGCCCAGGTGCCGTTCGGCACCACTTTCTTCGGCAACAACCGCCACGGCATCGCGCTTGCCGAGGCGATCGTCGATGCCGTGCCCTGCGCCGACCAGGTGCGCTTCGTCTGCTCCGGCACCGAGGCCGATCTCTATGCGATGCGGGCAGCGCGCGCCTTTCGCAAGCGCGACAAGATCCTGAAGTTCGAGGGCGGCTATCACGGCATGAGCGATTACGCACTGGTGTCGCTGGCGCCCAAGAACCCAGGCAATTTCCCGCGCGGCTCGATCGACTCGGCGGGCATCCCGAAGTCGGTGGCCGACGAGATGGTGGTCGCGGCCTTCAACGACATCGACATGGTGCGCAGCCTGATCGAGGAGCAGAAGGACGAGCTGGCGGGCGTCATCGTCGAGCCGTTCCAGCGCCTGATCCCGCCCAAGCCGGGCTTCCTGCAGGCGCTGCGCGAGGTGACGGCCGAGCACGGCATTCCGCTGATCTTCGACGAGGTCGTGACCGGCTTCCGCTTCGCCTATGGCGGCGCCCAGGAATATTACGGCGTGACGCCCGATCTCTGCACGCTCGGCAAGATCGTGGGCGGCGGCTTTGCCCTGGCCGCCATCGCCGGCCGCGCCGACATCATGGCGCACTTCGACCGCCTCACCATGGCCGACGAGGATTTCATCTTCCAGGTCGGCACGCTCTCGGGCAATCCGGTGGCTTCGGTCGCGGGCCTCGCCACGCTGGATGTGCTGAAGCAGCCCGGCACCTATGAGAGGGTCTTCGCCACCGGCCGCACTCTGATGGGCACGCTGCAGGAACTCCTGAGGTCGGCCGGCTTCAAGGCGCAGGTGATCGGTGAGCCGCCGCTGTTCGACATCCTCTTCACCGACCAGCCGATCAAGGATTACCGCGACACGCTGAAGGCCGACACGGCGGTCCTGAAGCGCTTCAACCAGCTCCTGCGCGCCCGCGGGATCATGAAGGGCGAGAGCAAGTATTACGTGAGCCTGGCCCACACCCAGGCCGACATCGACCACACGATCGGCGCCTGGACCGACGCGCTCAAGGAGCTGAAGGCCGGCCGCTAAAACAGGCGAGGTCCAACGTGCGCAAAGCAGCCATCCTAGGGAAACCATGGGAAGCCTCCGAGACGACGGCGGTCGCCGGGCAGTGTCTTTGTGGCGCCGTCGAAATCGAGATCGACGCTCCCGCGCGCTGGGCCTGGCACGATCATTCCAGTGCCACCCGGCGGGTGCACGGCGCCGCCTATGCGACCTATGTCGGCAGCTGGCGCCGGCGCTTTCGCGTGACCAGGGGCCAGGCCGACATCACGCGTTTCAAGGATGAGGCCACCGGGACGACCCGGAGCTTCTGTGCCCGCTGCGGCACGCCGCTCGTCTACGAACGCGCGCGCTCGGCGCACATGGTCAATATCCCGCGCGCGCTCTTCACGGGCCGTACGGGCCGGGAACCGCGCTATCACGTGGCCATCGATCAGCTGCAGGACTGGACCTATCTCGGCGAACCACTGGTTCCCCTGAAAGGGTTTCCCGGAGTCGTGTGGGAGCGCCCGACCAGGAACCCGACAAGGAACTCGACGCGAAAGAAGCGTGGTCCCTCGAGCGGAGGTTGGTCATGAGCATCGACTTTCACGCGCCTACCAATCGCTTCAGCTATGCCGGCAGGGAGGCGCAACCCGATTGGGCCGCCGTCATCCGGTCGCTGGTCGACCCTGCGGCCAAGCGGGTTGCCGACATCGGGTGCGGCGGCGGCATCTATAGTGCGGCATGGGCGGATCTCGGTGCGGCAGAGGTCACGGGGGTCGACTTTTCGGCCGAGATGGTGCGGACGGCGAGCGAGAGGAATCGCGGGCGGCCCAATATCGTCTTCAAGCAGGGCGATGCGCGGGCCACCGGACTGGCATCCGACAGCGCTGACATCGTGTTCGAGCGCGCTCTGATCCATCACCTGAAGGACTACGACGCCTGCTTCCGTGAAGCCGCGCGGCTTCTGGTCGGGGGTGGACTTGCGATCGTCCAGGATCGGACGCCGGAGGATGTTGCGCTTGCCGGAGCGCCCGAGCACATCAGGGGCTACTTCTTCGAATGCTTCCCCAGGCTGCTGGAAACCGAGAAGGTACGACGTCCGACCGAGCAGGCGGTCGAGCGCGCACTCCGCGGCGCAGGCTTCGGTGCGCTGCAGACCGTCACGGTCTGGGAAACGCGCAAGCGTCACGACGATTTTCGCGGCCTTGCGGCGGATCTCCGGGGCCGCGTCGGGCGATCGATCCTGCATGCGCTCACCGACGGGGAATTGAACGAACTCGTCGACTTCATCGGCCGACGCCTGCCCGCGAATGCGCCCGTCGTGGAAAAGGACCGGTGGACGATCTGGTCCGGCACGAAGGCCTAGAAAAAAAGTTGCAGGTTCAGCCTGATTCTGCTATGAATTTTGATACGGTTGGGAAGTACAAACCACCCGCTGCCATCGCCCGAAGGCTCCGCCTCCGGGCGTTTTTTATGGTCCACGAATGGTCCACTTCGTCCAAACGGCGGGGCACACGCATCTTGAAAGTGGCCGGAGTCGATTCCGTGGCAGACGCCGGCCCGATTTGGCTTTTAGATCAGCGGCTTGAGGTCGAATTGCGGAC
>JAUXST010000602.1 GCA_030679805.1 Reyranella sp.
TCGGCCCGAGGAAGGCATCCATGTCGATCTCGGTGCTCTGGCCCGGCTCGAGCGCCGTCGGCACAACGAAGACCATGCCGCAGCGCTCGGCAACGGCGAGCGGGCGCAGCCCGAGCGTCGCGCGATCGACCTCGCCGAACCAGGCTCCGTCGGTGATGCCGATCAGCCTGCCGGTGAGGTCGTAGCTCCAGCCGTGATAGGGGCAGACGAAGGCGCGCTTGGCCGAGCCGCAGGGCTTTAGTTCCACGGTGGCGCTGCGGTGGCGGCAGACATTGAGGAAGGCGCGCAGCTTGCCGTCGGTGCCGCGGGTAACGAGGATCGGCTGACCGGAGTCGTTGTTGGCGACGAAGTCGCCGGGCTTGCGCAGCTGGGCGGAGAACGCGACCACGACCGGATACTTGCGGAACAGCACGGTCTTCTCGCGTTCGAAGCGATCGGTATCGAAATACTCCTCGACCGACGTGTGACTGACCTCCCCGTCATCGCGTGCGTTGGCGCGCGCCATGCCGTGCATGCGCTCGATATAGGCCACCTGGTCGGCGTGCTGCATCGCCTGCTCCGCTGTCAGATCGCGTTCATGCCGCCGTCGATCACCAGCTCGGCGCCGGTGACGAAGCGCGATTCGTCGGAAATCAGGTAGAGAATACCGTAGGCGATGTCCTCGGGCGCGCCGAAATCGCCGATCGGGATACTGCCGCGGACGCGGTCCTTGACCTTGTCGTTGGGCATGATGCCCTCGCCCATTGGCGTCAGGATGACGCCGGGGTGGACCGAATTGCAGCGTACCTTGTAGCCTTTGCGGGCGCAGTCGATGGCCACGGTCTTGGTGAACTGGCGCACCGCGCCCTTGCTGGCGCCATAGGCCGAGAGATTGGGTGTGCCGAGGAAAGCCGCCAACGAAGAAAGATTGACGATCGAGCCGCCGCCCGACGACCTGAGAGCGGGCACGCCGTGCTTGCAGCCGAGGAACACGCCCTGGACGTTGATCGACAGGATGCGCTGCCACTGCTCAACCGTCTCGCTCTCGAAGGTCGAGGGAAACGGTCCGGCGATGCCGGCGTTGTTCACCAGCCCGTCCAGCCTGCCTTCGCACGCCAGGATGTCCTGGATGATCCGCTTCCAATCGGCTTCGCGGGACGTGTCCTGCTCCTCGAAACGGGCACGGCCGCCCATCTGCTGGACGGTTTCGAGCCCGCCGGGCCGGTTGATGTCGGTGACGATCACCGTGGCGCCCTCGTCGGCCAGCAGCTTCGCCGTGGCGCGGCCGATGCCCGATCCCGCGCCGGTCACCAGCACGACCTTGCCCGCTACCCGATCCATGCGTTCCGTCCCATTTGCTTGTTCTTGTCGCAACGGTAGAAGCAGCGCAGGCTTACGACAAGACGAGAGGACCCCATGACCCGCACACTGGAATTCTACTACGACTACGGCAGCCCCTACAGCTATCTGGCCGATACCCAGGTCGAGGCCATCTCCAAACGCGCCGGCGCGGCGCTGGTGCGCAAGCCGATGCTGCTGGGCGGCGTGTTCAAGGCGACCGGCAACACCTCGCCGATGACGGTGGAGCTGAAGTCGAAGTGGAGCGCCTTCGACATGCCGATGTGGGCCAGGCACTACGGCGTGCCGTTCCAGCGCAACCCATTCTTTCCGGTCAACACACTGGCCCTGATGCGCGGTGCCGCGGCGGCCCAGATCGACGGCCTGTTCGAGCGCTACCACTCCGCCATCTACAAGGCGATGTGGGTGGACGGCCGCAATCTCAATGACATCGCCGAAGTGGCGGAAGTCCTCACGGCGGCGGGCCTCGATGCCCGGAAATTCGGCAGCCGCATCCAGGACCAGGACGTCAAGGATCGCCTCAAGGCCACGACCGACGAGGCGGTGGCACGCGGCGTCTTCGGCGCGCCAACGAGCTTCGTGGGCGATATGATGTTCTTCGGCAACGATCGTCTGCCGTTCGTCGAGATGGCCCTCAAAGGAGAGCTCAAGTGAAAAGACTTGGTGTATTTGTCGCCGCCGGCCTCCTCTTCGCCGCCGCACCCTCATTCGCCCAGACCGTCGGCACCTGCCCGCGGGGCGGTGGCGCCAACCAGCCGCCGCCGGTGCGGGTGCTGTTCGATCTCGGCAGCGCCCAGCTCAGGGCCGACAACAAGCCGGTCATCGCCCAGGCGGC
>JAUXST010000617.1 GCA_030679805.1 Reyranella sp.
GCCAAGATCTTCGCCGACGGCATCCGCATCCTCGACAACCCCTTGCGCAAACGCGGCCTCGGCAGCCGGCCGTTCGACGCCGAGGGCCTGCCGACCAGGCGCCTTGCCGTGATCGACGACGGCGTGCTCACCACCTGGCTGCTCGACCTCGCCGCCGCGCGCCAGCTCAACCTGAAGCCCACCGGCCATGCCTCGCGTGGCGTTTCCGGCCCGCCCTCGCCCAGCACGTCGAACTTCTACCTCGAGAAGGGCAAGCTCTCGGTCGACGAGCTGATCGGCGACATCAAGAGCGGCCTTTTCATCACCGACCTGATCGGCTTCGGCATCAACGGCGTCACCGGCGACTACAGCCGCGGCGCCTCAGGCTTCTGGATCGAGAAGGGCAAGCTCGCCTGGCCGGTGAGCGGCATCACCGTGGCCGGCAACCTCAAGGACATGTTCCTCAACATGACGCCGGCCAGCGACCTGCAGTTCAAGGGCGCGACCAACGCGCCGACGGTGAGAATTGAGGGGTTGACCGTCGCCGGCTCATGATAATCTTCGGAGCATGACCCCTCTCCTCAAAGCAACGATCCTCGCCGCAACAACGGCGCTCCTGGCCGGTCCGTCATTCGCTCAAAGTGGCGACTTCCGCGACTGCCTGCAGACCATCAAAGCCGAGGCAGTGCGCCAGGGCGTACCGGCCGCCGTCACCGACAAGGCCTTCCAGGGCCTGACACCCGATCAGAAGGTGATCGACCTCGACGGGCGGCAGCCGGAATTCTCGCTGACCTACGCCAAGTATGTCGGCGGCACCGTGTCGGCCGAGCGCATCGCCAAGGGCCAGCAGAAGATGGCGCAGCACCGCGCCCTGCTCGATGCGCTGCAGGCCGAATACGGCGTGCCGCCGCAATACATCATGGCCTTCTGGGGCATCGAGACCAACTACGGCGGCTACATGGGCGACTTCCGCGTCGTGCGCTCGGTGGCGACGCTTGGCTGCATGACCAAGCGCACCGCCTTCTTCTCGAACGAGACGGTCCAGGCGCTACGCATCCTCAGCATGAACCACATGACCAGCGACCAGATGCGCGGCTCGTGGGCCGGCGCCATGGGCAACATGCAGTTCATGCCGTCCACTTTCACCAAGTGGGCGGTCGACCGCGACGGCAACGGCAAGACCGACATCTGGAACAGCCTGCCTGATGCCTTTGCCTCGGCGTCAAACTTCCTGCGCGGCATCGGCTTCAAGCCGGGCCTGCCGTCGAGCGAGGAGGTGTTCCTGCCCCAGGGCTTTCCGCTCGACCAGGCCGACAGCACCATCGAGAAGCCGGTGAAGGCCTGGGCCGCGATGGGCGTGAAGAAGGCGGGCGGCGCTGCCCTGCCCGCCTCCGACGAGCCTTCGTCGATCATCCTGCCGGCCGGTTTCCGCGGCCCCGCCTTCATCCTCTATCCCAACTTCAAGGCAGTGATGAACTGGAACCGCTCGACGCTCTATGCGCTGTCGGTCGGCATCCTCGCCCGCCAGATCGCGGGCGGTCCCGGCGTCCAGCAGGCCGCGCCCGACGACGACCAGCCCATATCGCGCGACACCGTGATCGACATCCAGAACCGGCTGGCCCGCCTCGGCCTCTACAAGGACGACACCGACGGGCTTCTGGGCCCCAAGACACGCTCGGCACTGCGCCTGTTCCAGCAGCAGACCAGCCTGCCGGCCGACGGCCATCCCTCGGCCGAGACGGTGCGGCGTCTGCAGTCCCGCTAGAAACGCCGGCTCCCCGCACGCCGGAGAGCCGTTGTCCTGATCGCGTGTCACAACCCAATGTGTCACACCAAGATGAGACAAATGTAGTGACACGCACTTGCCCGGATTCCGGGCCGAGCCCGGTTTCACGGGCTTTTTCGACGTGGTTTCTTCTTCAGATGTCACCAGCCCGGTACTGCCTGTGACAGGCAGCGCCATGTGTCCGTTCCGACTCTTATCGGTGCTCGGTGGGGACGGGCTGAAAACGGACTCGTGCGGCCTGGCGTGACGTACCATCCGCGTGAGCTACACCCTCGCTTACTGCGTAAACCCGCGGCGTGCGCGGGCGGGTCATGCCCGAAGAGAAAGACTGGGGCGGTCCAACCGCCAGCCTGCCTGAAGCAATATCATTTTCCTGCTGAACCTGCACATCACCTCTCCGTGAGCAAG
>JAUXST010000622.1 GCA_030679805.1 Reyranella sp.
GATCGAGGCCGGCGTCCTTGCGGGTCTTCTTTGCGAGTGCGATGCCCCACGCCAGCCGTTCCGTGTCGGCGCCGAGGGTGAACATCACCCGCTCGGCATGAAGGGCGGACATGGCGATCACCTTGGGGCCGCTGGCCGCGACCTCCACCGGCACTTTTTGCCCGCCCTTCAGGCCGTCGGCGATCCAGCCGATGCGGCTCGACGGCGGCGCGTCGTGCAGATGCAGCCCCGAGAGCGGCGGCGCCATGTCGTGCGGGATGTCGATCTCGTCGAAGCCCACGGAGCCGCCACCGAGATAGGCCTGGAGCTGCCGCAGGTAGCGCTCGAACTGGGCGAGCCGCGCCGGCGCCCGGCCGAGATGGGCGAGCGCGGAATCGCCGCGGCCGATGCCGAGCACGGCGCGGCCGTTGGAGATGCGCTGCACGCTGGCGATGGCGGTGGCGGTCGCGGCGGCATGGCGGGTGACCGAATTGGTGACGCCGGTGCCGAGGCCGATGCGCGTGGTGACCGTGGCCGCAAGTGCCAGCGAGACATAGGGATCGCCGGACAGGTTCTGCGAATCGACCACCAGCATGCCGTCCCAGCCCGCCGCCTCGATCTCCTGCGCGGTGCGCGCCGCGCCACGCGCCGACGCCACGCCCGTGGTCCAGAGTTGCACGTTTTTCCTCCGCTCGTTTCCTGCCGCACGATTTGCCACCGGCGGCAAGCCGAGGTCTAGCCTTTCTTCGCGTTCTGGACGATCTGGTTCAGCCGCTCGCCGTCGATGTCGGTCCTGATCTGGACCCAGACCGGGAAGTGGTCGGAGAGCTGGTAGCTGAACTCGGTGCGCGTATAACCCTTGCCGGGAAAGAGTTCCTTGATGTGGGCGTCGGAGATATGGAAGTCGAGCGTGCCACCGAAGTTGGTGAACCGCTTCTTCGTCGTCGGCATATGCAGGATCTGGTCGTAGCGCGCATCCTTGCCGAGGTTCGAGCCACCGACCGTCACGTCGCCGACCTTGAGCTTCAGGAGCGAATCCGGCGCCTGCAGGCCGCGCCGCGACAGCGCCTTGAAGAGCTTGTCATCGAGCTTGGGCGTATTGAAGTCGCCCATGACGACGAGATCCTCGTCCTCGAACGACTTGTCCTTCAGGCGGACGTCGAGCCAGTCGGCCAGCATGGCGAGCTCGGCCTCGCGGCCGACGATACTGTCTCCCCAGCGCGTATGGGTGGCGACGGCAACGAAGTCGAAATTGCCGGCGCGGAACGAGCACATGTAGGGCGCGCGCCAGAAGGACTGCGTCGCGAGATACTCCGTGCCTTTCTTGCCGCGCGGTGCGTCGACCTCGGCGGCCAGGCCGTTGAAGGTGACGGCGCGGCGATCGTACAGGAAGCCGGTGCGCTCGTGGTTGCCGCCGGGGTCCGACATCCAGTCCGAATAGACGAGATCCCAGCTCGGGCCGAGGAACTCGCAGACGCGTCCGAAGTCCTCGAGGTTGTCGCGCAGTTCGACCAGGGCGATCAGGTCGAACTGGCCCAGGATCTCGGCGATGTAGTGGATGGCCGGGAGGGTG
>JAUXST010000626.1 GCA_030679805.1 Reyranella sp.
CGCCGCGAACAGGCGCAGGATCTCGGGCGGATCGAGGCGCTGACCCGACGTCGCGCGGTCGACGGCGCGGGCGATCGCAGGATCGACCTCGCTCACCAGAACGCGCGGCGCGGGCGGCGGCGTGGTCTCGCCGGGCGACCAATCGTCGTCGCGGGCCAGGCCCTCGGCGTCGCTCATGCGCCGCACCTGGGTGGCCACCTCGGGCGCGAGCCAGGTGTCGGGATCGCGGGCATAAGCCGGATAGAGCGGCAGGCGGTTGACCAGCACCTTGCCCAGCTCGGCGCTGCGGCGCGCCAGTTCGTCGATGGCGGGCCACGGCGCTTCGGGGTTCACGTGGTCGGGCGTCACCGGCGAGATGCCGCCCCAGTCGTTCAGTCCTGCCGCGATCAGTCGCGGATAGACACCCGGCGACAGGTTGGGCGGCGCCTGGAGGTTCATGTCGGGCCCGAGGATCTTGCGGGCCATGGCGATGGTCCACAGCAGGTCTTCCATATCCGGTTCGGCGGCGTCGGCCCACTTGGTGTCGGGCTTGGCGCGGAAATTCTGGACGATCACTTCTTGAATATGACCGTGCGCGGCATGCAGGTCGCGGATCGCCTCCAGCGCCTCGATGCGCTCGTCGCGCGTCTCGCCGATGCCGATCAGGATGCCGGTGGTGAACGGTACCTTCAGTTCGCCCGCGAGTCGGATCGTCTCCAGCCGCACTGCCGGAAGCTTGTCGGGCGAGCCGAAATGCACGCCGCCCTTCTCGCACAGCCGTTCGCTGGTGGATTCGAGCATGATGCCCTGGCTCGCCGTCACCGCGCGCAGGCCCGCGATCTCCTCGCGGGTCATGACACCGGGATTGGCATGCGGCAGCAATCCGGTCTCGCGCAGCACCAAAGCGCACATCGCCGTCAGGTAGCCGATCGTCGTCTCGTGGCCGAGGGCAGCCAGCGCTTCGCGCGCCGCGTGGTAACGCAGCTCCGGCTTGTCGCCCAGCGTGAACAGCGCCTCGGTGCAGCCCGCCGCCGCGCCGGCGCGGGCGATGGCGAGCACTTGCTCGGGCAAGAGATACGCCGGTTGACCGGCACGCGGTCGCTCGGCGAAGGTGCAGTAGTGGCAGACGTCGCGGCAGAGGTGCGTGAGCGGAATGAACACCTTGCGCGAATACGAGATCAAGCGGCCGTGGCCGCGATCACGCAGCTCACCCGCCTCGGCCATCAACGCAGCCAGCGAAACGCCTGTCTTCATCATAACCAAAACATAGCGCCAATCGCTCCCGGCTGCATCGTGTAGTATGGCCGCCATAACGGGGAGGATGAAACATGCTGATCGGCTTCAATGCGCCGACCGCGGGGCTGCTGGCGGCGCCCGAAGGTCTCGTTCGCCTGGTGGTGGGCGGCGAAGCCCTGGGCTTCGACTACGCCACCTTCAGCGATCATGTGGTGATCCCGAAGGACATCCAGGCGAAATATCCCTACAGCGCGACAGGTGAATTTCCCTCCGGCTCCCGCGTCGAGCGCCACGAGCAGCTGACCGAAGTGGCCTTCCTGGCCGCCAAGACGACACGCCTCAGGCTGGTCACCTCGGTGATGGTGGTGCCGCATCGCCCTGCGGTCCTGACCGCCAAGATCCTGTCGACCATCGACGTGCTGTCGGGCGGCCGTCTGACCGTGGGCATCGGCGCCGGCTGGCTGAAGGAGGAATTCGAGGCGATCGGCGCGCCGGATTTCGCCGCGCGCGGCAAGGTCACCGACGAGTACATAAAAGCCTTTGTCGAGCTTTGGACCCAGGAGAGTCCGCGCTTCTCCGGCGAATATGTCTCCTTCGACACCATCGACTTCTCGCACAAGCCGGTACAGAAACCGCATCCGCCGATCTGGGTCGGCGGCGAGAGCGGGCCGGCGCTGCGCCGCACCGCGCGCCTCGGCGACGCCTGGTATCCGATCGGCACCAACCCGGCCAACCCGCTCGACAGCCTGGCGCGCTTCAAGGCCCAGGTCGCGCGCCTGCGAAAGATGACCGAAGAAGCCGGACGCGATCCCAAAGCCATGGGCCTCGCCTTCCGCTGCACCGCGCTCGGCGAGAAGGTCCCGCCCAAGGCAGGCGACGGCGAGCGGCGGCTGTTCTCGGGCAAGCCGGCAGAGATCGCGGCCGACATGCGGGCACTGCGCGACATGGGCGTCGGCAGCCTCGACTTCGGCTTCGGCGGCGAGACCGTCGAGGCGATGCTGGGCGAGATGCGTCAGTTCAAGAACGAGGTGCTGACGCTCCTCTGACGGTCGCTAGGCCACCGCCCGCAGCAGCTTGGCCCAGCGGTCGAGTTCGGGAAGGATTTTGTCGGCCTTGGCCGAGTCGAGGCTGACGATGATGCGCTCGACGCCGTCGTCTCGGTCACGCTTCAACAGGCCTTCGTCCTCCTTGGCTCCCCAGATGGTGACGGGCACCGAGGCGAGATCGCGGTTCGCTTCCTTGGCCATCTCGCGGAACTTCGGCAGCAGCGCGTTCACGTCGGCGTAGGTCTTGCGCACCCGGTGCGGCATCCAGCCGTCGCCGTAGCGCAGCGCGCGGCGCGCGCCATAGGGAAAGGCGCCGCCGACGATGATCGGCGGATGGGGCTTCTGCACCGGCTTGGGCCAGCTCATCATCGGATCGAAATTGACCAGTTCGCCGTGGTACTCGGCCTTGGATTTGGTCCAGATCTCCTTCATGGCCTCGATGCGCTCGCGCGCCAACTTGTGGCGGGTCGCGAAGACGGTGCCGTGATTTTCCATCTCGTCGCTGTTCCAACCGTTGCCGATGCCAAAGAGGAAGCGCCCGCCGGAGATCTGGTCGATCGACGAGACCTCCTTGGATGTCTGGATGGGATCGCGCTGGGCGATCAGGCAGATGCCGGTGCCGACCTTCAGGGTCTTGGTGACGGCGGCAGCGGCCGTCAGTGCCACGAATGGATCCATGGCGTCGTAGTATTTCTTCGGCAGGTCGCCGCCGCTCGGGAAGGGTGACTTGCGCGACAGCGGGATGTGCGAATGCTCGGGCGACCACAGCGAGTCGAAGCCGCGTTCTTCCGCGGCCACGGCGAGTTCGCCGGGGGCCATGGAATAGTCGGTGAAGAACATCGCCACGCCGATCTTCATTGTTTCCTCCTCACGCCGCCTTCGGCCACTTCGTACCGACCCGCGGCAACACCTTCTCCATGAGTTGCCGTGTCTGGGCGAGGACACTCGCACCATCGCCCACCGGTCGCAGGATGAACTTCTGGACGCCGACATCGACGTACTCGGTGATCCTGTCGAGGATCGCCGTCTCGTCGCCGATCGCAAAGTAACGTGCCGGATCG
>JAUXST010000628.1 GCA_030679805.1 Reyranella sp.
GCCGCCGTGACGAGATGGACGTCGACGCCCAGCCGCTCGCCGAACATGCCGCGCGCATCCCGGACGGGTGTGCCGTCGACCGAGTAGCCGATGGCGGCGGAATGGATGATGTCCCGGTCGGCCGTCTCGGCGGGAAGCAGGATATGCTGCTGCACGCGGCGCACGTCGCGCTCGCCGATCTCGTGATGGCCGATGGCCACCTCAAGACTCTGATTGTGCGAGGCGGCCGAACCGCCGCTCACGCCCACGATGACCTCGCGGACGTGCTCACCACACATCTCCTCCGCAGTCGATACCGCCGAGGAGATCGCACGGGTCGCGGCCTCCATGTCGACGATATTGCCGGAGCGCATGCCCAGCGCAGGCTGATGGCCGATGCCGACCACCCGAAGTCCCTGCCCGTCGACGCGCGCCACGAAACAAACGACTTTGTTGGTTCCGATGTCGAGCGCCGCAATAACGCCGTTTCTTGCCTTCGCCACGATGTCCCCCGTCTCTACGCGTACACTTTAGGTTTCATTCGACGTCACGCCGGACCCGGCGACGCATCGGCGCCCGGTCCGCGTTTCCTGAGATAGAGCTTGTCCGGCAACCGGAGATCGACAACACCATACTCGCGCGACAGCAGCTTGTGCTGGCCGTCGAGCTTGGCGAGCTGCTGGAGAGCGGCGACCGCATCCTCCTCGGGCAGCCAGATCTCCACGCCGTTGCTCAAAACCAGGTTCCAGCGCCGCTGGCCGACCCACACGGCGGCGCGCAGCTGGCGGGCGACCGCCGGCTCGTAGGCGAGCAGCAGCAGTAGCTCGCCGACATGCTCGGGCGCGCCAGGCCCGCCCAGCAGCAGCAGCGACTCGGCGCCGGGCGGCATGCGGCTCGCCTTCACAGTACGGCCATTCCGGTCGATCAGCGTGTATTCGGTGCCGTTCTGCCAAAGGGCGACGGCCCGGCGCTCGCGCAGGGTCACGTAGAGCGTATCCGGCAGACGCCGCTCGACTGTGGCGCTGGCTACCCAATCGATGGCCTCGAGGCGCTGGCGGGACGCCTGCAGATCGACGCCCAGCAGCGAATCGCCCGGCTTGACGTGGAGGGCGGCCAGAATGGCGCTGCGTTCGACATAGTCGCGACCCTCGACGGTGACATCGGCAAGCTTGAAGGGCGTGATCGCGCCCACGACGCTGTGCGTGACCGCATCGATGCGGGATTGGACCTCGACCAGCCAGCCCTCGCGCCAGGCCCACCAGCCGCCGCCCCCACCGCAGCCGAGAAGAAGAACGGCGATGCCAAGCAGGATCGGTTGGCGCCATAGCGGCCGGCCGGTCTTGCGCATCGGACCGCGCTTCTTGCGGCGGTCGTAGTCGCGCCGGTTGGCCGTGGTCTTGCCCGTCGTCTTGGCCGTCGTCCTGCGAGGTGCCGCGCTCATAACGGAAGCCTCGCGTGATCGATCATCCAGGTCATGAGCTCGGACCATGAGATGCCGGCCCATTTCGCCTGCTCCGGCGCGAGCGACAGCGGCGTCATGCCGGGCTGCGTATTGAGTTCGAGCACGACCAGGCCGGTCGTCCCCGGCTGAGAATCATCCCAGCGTAGGTCGGTGCGGCTGAGGCCGCTGCAGCCGAGCGCCTGGTGAGCCGTCAGCGCCCATTCCCGGGCAAGCTCATAGACCTCGGCCGGGATCGGCGCGGGGATCAGGTGCTCGGTGATGCCGTCAGTATATTTGGCCTCATAGTCGTAGAAGCGCGTGCGCGGACGCAGTTCCGTCACGGCCACGGCGCGGTCGCCCATCACCGCCACGGTCAGTTCGCGGCCGGGCACGAACTTCTCAACCAACACGCGCTCGCCGAATGCGGCCTCGGCCGCCTCGACGGCAGCGAGGTTGTCGCCTTCGCGAACGATGTGAACGCCGACGCTAGAGCCCTGGTCGATCGGCTTCACGACATAGGGCCGCGGCATCGGATCGCCTGACGCGAGCGAGCGGCGCTCGATCACTATGCCGTCGGCCACGCGCAGCCCGAGCGCGCTGAAGGCGTGGCGCGCCATCGGTTTGTCCATGGCGATCGCCGAAGCGAGTACACCGGAATGCGTGTAGGGCACGGCCATGATCTCGAGCACGCCCTGGATGCAGCCATCCTCGCCGTAGCGGCCGTGCAGGGCGTTGAACACGACGTCGGGGCCGCCGCCGGTCGCAGGGCGCAGAAAATCCACCAGCGCCCGCAGGTCGCGCTTCACATCGTATTCGATGACCTTGTGGCCACCTTCGCGCAATCCTTCGGCGCAGGCACGACCGCTCACCAGGGAAACCTCGCGCTCGGGCGACCAGCCGCCCATCAGGACCGCGACGGTGCGCGTCATGCTTCGGCTCCGCTCAGCACAGGTTTCGGTTCTCCGATGCGGCGGATTTCCCATTCCAACCACACGCCGCCTTGCGCGAAGACGCGTCGCCGCACCTCCTCGCCCAATGCCTCAATGTCGGCCGCCGTCGCCGCCCCGAGATTGATCAGGAAGTTACAGTGTTTCTCCGAGACCTGCGCGTCGCCGATGCGCAGACCGCGGCAACCGGCGCGATCGATCAATTCCCATGCCTTGTGGCCGGGAGGGTTGACGAAGGTAGAGCCGCCGGTGCGGCTGCGCGGCTGGGACTCGGTGCGGACGGCATCGATCTCGGCGATGCGCCGCGCGATCGTGAGCTGGTCGCCGGGCGTGCCGCGCAGCCGGGCCGATGTAAAAATCCAGTCGGCCGGTGCGGCACTGTGACGGTAGCTGAATCCCAATTCGGCCGCGTCGACACGATGGATGACGCCGGTGCGGTCAACAGCTTCAGTCGACATCAAGACCTGGGAGAACTCGCCGCCGTAGGCGCCGCCATTCATGGCAATGGCACCGCCGATCGTACCGGGAATACCGCTCAAGAATTCGAGACCGGCCAGGCTGTGCTCGCGCGCCGTCAGGGCGACATTGAGATCGAGCGCACCGGCGCCACTCACCACCTCATGCC
>JAUXST010000634.1 GCA_030679805.1 Reyranella sp.
CGCCGCCTCCGGTGGTCGCCAATCTTTGGATCGCGCCGCCGGTCTATACCGGCAAGCCGCCGGTCTATCTCGACGTCAACGACCGCGACAAGGTTCTGCGCGTCCCGGTCGGCAGCAAGCTCGCCGGCTTCGTCGACGACGTGCGCGGTCGCAGGCCGCCGCAGCTCGTGATCGACGGCAAGGGCACCGAATTCGCCACCGTTGGCAAGGGCAAGTACCAGGTCGAGCAGGTCATCACCGAGGGCAAGCAGATCAGCCTGCAGGCGCGCGGTGACGAGCAGGCACGCTGGAAGCTGCATGTCATCCCCGACCTGCCGCCGACCATCGAGTTCGCCCGTCCGATCGGCGTCGACAAGTGGTCAACCAAGATCGACTACATCGCCGGCGACGATTTCGGCGTGATGGGCGTGCAGCTGCAGATCCGCCTCCACGGCAGCGTGCTGGGCGACGATGCGCTGAGCAGCGACGAGGAGCCCGAGGTTCTGCGCATCGACCTGCCGGTCGCCGGTAATTCCAAGAAGGTGTCGGACACTTTCGTGCGTGACCTCACCAGCCATCCCTGGGCCGGTCTCAAGGTCACCGTGATGCTGTTCGCGTCAGATGCCATCGGCCAGAAGGGCCGCAGCTCGGTCGAGACCTTCCTGCTGCCGGAGCGGGTGTTTAACGATCCAACCGCGCGCGCCCTGATCGTGCTGCGCAAGGCATTGACGCGCGATCCCATCGGGTTCCGGCTCGACGTCGCCGATGGCATGCGCATGATCCAGGTGAGGCCGGACGATTACCGCAACGATCCGGTGGTTCAGCTCGGGCTTCGTATCGGCGCGGCGCGCCTCGCCCAGAACGGCGGCAAGGAAAACATCAAGGAAACCGTCACCGAGACGCAGAAGCTCCTGTGGGATCTGGCGATGCGCCTCGAGAGCGGCGCCACATCCGACGCCGAGCGGGCGCTCGAGCAGGCGCGGCAGGAACTGCGCGACGCCGTGCAGCGCCAGGCCGGCGACGAGGAGATCGAGCGCCTGATCCAGCAGCTCTACGACGCGATGGCCCGCTGGCAGCGCGAACTCGCCGAGAAGATGAAGGATCCCGAGGAACGCCGCCGCATGCAGGAGCAGGCGGAGAAGATGGATCCCAACAACACCGTCACCGGCGACGACCTGCAGAAGATGCTCGACAAGATTCGCGAGATGGCGAAGAACGGCGACCGCGAGGGCGCCAAGCGCATGCTCGAAGAGCTGCGCAAGATGATGGAAAATGCCACGCCGATGATGGCGCAGCCCGGACAGCGCGGGCAGCAGCGGCAGCAAGGCCAGCAGGGGCAAGGCAATCAGCAGGGCCGCGAGATGATGAATCAGCTCGACCGACTGTCGCGCCGCCAGAACCAGCTCCTGGGTGAGTCCGAGCGCGAAGGACGTCAGCAGGGCCAGCAGGGACAACGCGGTCAGCAGGGACAGCGGGGCCAGCAAGGCCAGCAGGGTCAACAAGGCCAGCAGCCGGGCCAGGGACAGCCCGGGCAGGGCCAGGGTCGGCCCGGCGATGGCCAGTGGGGCGAACAGCAGCGCGGCCAGCAGGAGGGCCTGCGACGCCAGCTCGGCGACCTCATGCGACGGCTCGACGAGAACGGCATGCCGATGCCCGAGTCGCTCGGCCGTGCCGAGCGCTCCATGCGCGAGGCCGAGGAGTCGCTGCGCCGTGGCGACCCGCGCGAGGCTTCCCGTTCGCAGCGCCGCGCGCTGGACAACCTTCAGCAGGGCATGGGCGACATGGCCGAGCAGATGCGCCAGCGCGGGCCTGGCAACGGCCAGGATCTCGCCGAGATCGAGGAACGCGAGCGCAAGAGCGAGGATCGTGATCCGCTCGGCCGTTCCGACGGCAACTACGGCGACGCCGTCGATACAGGCACCGACAAGGTGCCGCTCGAACTCGAGCGCCAGCGCAGCCGGGAGATCCTGGACGAGCTGCGCCGCCGCGCCGGCGACCAGCTTCGCCCGAAGGACGAACTCGACTACATCGACCGCCTGCTGAAGACGTATTAGGTCATCTCAAGCGGACCGCGGGCCTCCCGGCCCGCTCAAGGTGCTGAGACGGGCCTGGAGGCCCGCGGTCCCAGAGACGAAGCC
>JAUXST010000639.1 GCA_030679805.1 Reyranella sp.
GCTCGCCTCGATGGAATACAAGATGGACGCCTGGGGTGTCGACGTGACCGTGGGCGGCAGCCAGAAGGGCCTGATGCTGCCGACCGGCATGTCGCTGACCGGCGTCAGCAACAAGGCGATCGAGGTCTCGCGCAAGAACAAGGCGCCGCGCCATTACTGGAACTGGGAACTGATGAACGGCCGCGCACCGCAGAAGTTCATCGGCACCGCGCCGGTGCACATGTTCTTCGGCCTCCAGGAGTCGCTCAAGATGCTAGAGGAAGAAGGCCTTGATGCGGTGTTCCAGCGCCACGCCCGTCTCGCCGAGGCGACCCGAGCCGCGGTGCGCGCCTGGGGCGCCGACGGCAAGGGCCCGACGCTCTACGGCCAGGCCAAGGACCGGCTCTCCAATTCGGTGACAGCGGTGTTGATGCCGGAGGGCGTCAGCTCCGACGGGCTGCGCAAGGCTGCGATCGACCGCTACAACCTGTCGCTGGGCGGCGGACTGGGGCCGTTGATGGGCAAGGTCTTCCGCATCGGCCACATGGGCGACCTCAACGAGCCGATGCTGCTGGGCTGCCTGGCTACGACCGAACTCGCGATGAAGACCGCCGGCGTGCCGTTCGCACCGGGCGGCGTCGACGCCGCGATCGCCTCGCTGGCGAGCTGAGCCCTAGAAATCCGGCTTGCGGCCCGCGACTGCGGCAACGAAGCGCTTCGGCGCGATCGACGACAGCGCCGTGCCGCGCCCCACGGTCGGCTCGACGCTAAAACCCAGGACCGGCTCGAACGCGGCCGTCGCGGGATTGAAGGCGTAGAGCTGTCCCTTGGTCATGCTGAACCACCAAGCGTGCAGCACGAGCGTGCCGGCCGCGACCTTGTCGGCGATCCAGCGGAAGCTCATCAGGTTCGTGACGCTGTTCAGCACCGCGGCCTGCTCGACCGCGCGGGCGACCTCGTCGCGCGGCCGGCCCTCCATCTCCTTCACGACGAGGTCGCGCGTGTCCTGGGCGATGCTGGTCCAGGTCGAGAGGTAGTCGTAGTCGGCGTAGATGCTGCCCCGGCCGTCGACCAGGGCACCGATGCCGCCGCAGAGCGCATGTCCCAGCACCACCACGTGCTCCACGCCGAGCCCGCGCACGGCGAACTCGATGGCCGCCGACGTGCCGTGGTGGCGCGCGTCGGGCGGAAACTGCGCCGGCGGCACCATCGCCGCCACGTTGCGCACGGTGAAGAGTTCGCCAGGCTTGGTCTGGGTCAGGATCCCGGGATCGACGCGGGCATCGGCGCACGCCACGATCAGGATCTTCGGCGACTGGCCTTCCGACGCCAGGCGATCGAACAGATCGAGATGCTCGCGGTAGTAGCCCAGATGGAAGTCCGAGAAGCCTTTTAGGAGCCGTTCCAATGCCATGCTGTGTTGCCTACGCGAGTTTGCGACGTGGCGCGACATAGACGATGATGACGGCTCCTTCAATTCAGTCTGTTTGTGTGAATATGACCGGTGAACTCCTCTACGAGACTCGCGGCGCCGTCGGCTGGGTCACCTTCAACCGCCCCCAGGCCCGCAACGCCCTCACTTTCGCGATGTATGAAGGGCTGGCCGAGATCTGCACGGGGGCTGCCAAGAGCGGGGTCAAGGCACTGGTCGTCACCGGCGCCGGCGACAAGGCCTTCGCCGCGGGCACTGACATCGCCCAGTTCAAGGCCTTCGAAAGCGGCGAGGACGGCATCGCCTACGAGCGCAAGATGGACCGTATCCTGGAGGCCATCGAGCGCTGCACGGTGCCGACGATCGCGGCCATCGCCGGCTTCTGCACCGGCGGCGGGGCCGCCATTGCCGCCGTCTGCGACCTCAGGATCGCCTCCGCCAATGCCCAATTCGGCTTTCCCATCTCGCGCACGCTGGGCAACTGCCTCTCCATGTCGAACTATACCCGCCTCGCCGCCTTGATCGGCCCGCAGCGGGTGAAGGAAATGATCTTCCTGGCCAAGCTGATGGATGCGCCGACGGCGCTGGCGGCCGGCCTGGTGAGCGAGGTCGTACCCGATACGGCCGCCCTTCACGCCCGGGCCGAGGAGGTGGCGCGGACCGTCGCCGGCCATGCCCCGCTCACCCTGCAGGTGACCAAGGAGGCGCTGCGCCGCCTCCAGGCGCGGATCGCCGACGAGAGC
>JAUXST010000647.1 GCA_030679805.1 Reyranella sp.
CTCACCGGCTCGGCCTTCGGCGACTACCTCGACGGCGGAAACGGCAACGACACGCTGGCCGGCGGCGGCGGCGACGACCTCCTGGTGGGCAATGGCGGCGCCGATATCCTGAGAGGCCAGGGCGGCGACGATTACCTCATCGAACTGGGTGGCGACAGCCAGATCGACGGCGGCGCCGGCTTCGATTCGCTGTTCGTGTGGTCCGATACAGGCGTGACGCTCGATCTCGCGACAGCCTCGATCGAGTGGGTGCAGGGCTCGGTGCTGGGCGACGACATGCTCAACGGCGCTGGCAATACCGTGAACACCTTCCTCTACGGCGGGGGCGGTAACGACACGCTGACCGGCGGTTCGGGCGACGACTACATCGCCGGCGGCACCGGCGGCGACATCCTGACCGGCGGCGCCGGCAACGACACGTTGATCGGCGAGGCGGGCGTGGACCGGTACGTCTACACCGCCGCCGCCTGGGGCACCGACACGATCCACTCCTTCGATCCCAATGGTGAGAAGCTGGATTTCACCGCCGTCGCGTCGATCCACTCGTTTGCTGACTTCACGGCGTTCGAGTGGGATCCCGGCAACCTGGGCTACAACTCGACAACGCTGTTCCACACCGACGGCGGCATGACCAGCGCGATCACCTTGATCGGCGTGCAGGTGGCGAGCCTTTCGGACACGGACTTCCTGTTCGTCTAGGCGGACGCGCGGTGGCGCGACACGTTCAATCCAGCAGGAGCCATACGACAAACCAAACGTAGGCAGAAATGCCTACGATAGCGCCGATTAGGTAAATGCGACGAGGCATGGTGACATGCTTGGGTCCGTCCAAATAGGGAAACAGCACCGCCCCAATCCACAGAACATTGAGAACGAGAACGCCAAAAAACAGGAGGAGGCCGGCGGAACAGGAAACACTGTCGAATTGGAAGCAAAACCTAAAATACTCGACTTTGTCACTGACTTTAGCCTTCTCCGACATGACAAGGGCTGCAATGCTTGTGACCGCTCCGGGCAAAGCAATGCCGCCACCACCAAGGCGGTTCCACACGGCGTCCCGGAGCGTTTCGTCGGCCTTCGGCAGCTCTTCTCTATCGCGAGCGTATTTCTCAGTTAGCATTTTAAATGCCTCCACAAGGGAGATGCGACATGCTGAGATTCATTGCACTCTTAGGTAGCATATTGATCTCAACTGCTAGTTTTGGGCAAGACCGATCAGGTGGCATTGAACAATTTTTCGGTACTTGGAGTGGCAATGTCGTCGTTCCTCAGTCCGACAAACCGTCCCAGAAAATCCAGAAAATCCGCTTTGAACTCAAAAAGTGCGGGGAAACCGTTTGTGGCACGCTGCTGATGCCTGTCTACAAGGTGGATTTCTTGCGCGATTTCCAGGATTGCTCAAAAGAGTCGCCGCCATCGCTCTGCAAGGGACTGGTGTGTCCTCCTTTCAAGGGATGTCTTGGAGATGACCTGGTCGGTACCGAGAAGCGTTGTATTATGCGCTTTCTGATGGAAAGTGGCGCCATCATACTTGCCTCGAATTGCGTAGAGAATCAGCGCACGAGAATGGACTGGGGAACGTTCGCGCGCCGCCGGTAGTTCATCGAGACCGTGATTGCAGCTGTTGTATCACCATCGCATCGCCTGAGGGAACATCACCGAATTGGGCGGGACTTCCTCGTCCGTGGTCCTTGAAAGCCTAATTCCGAATTCCAAAGACCTTAGGCACGCTTGCGCCTTTCTACCCCGGCAATCAGATTCCTCTTGCGGGGAACAGTGTGTATTGATAGCGTGCGTTATATACACGGCGTTACCGTTACGTCCCAAGAGGAGGATCCCGCCATGGCCAAGCCCTTCCCGACCGACAATCCCTTCCTGCATGGCTACTACGGCCCGGTGAACACCGAGGCCGACGCGGCCCACCTGCAGATCACCGGCGAGATGCCGCGCGAACTCTGCGGCACGCTCTACCGCAAC
>JAUXST010000648.1 GCA_030679805.1 Reyranella sp.
CTCGCGCGCGCCGGTGGCGAAGAGATCGTCGAGCAGGGCCAGCAGCTCGATGCGCTTGGCATCGTTGTCGATGATAACGCCGAGGTTCTCGAAGCCCGCCGCCTTCAGGCAAGGCCAGAAGCCCAGCGCCATCATGGCGTCCTTCCAGTTCTCGGGGCCGACGAGCTGGAAAACCAGCGGCTTGCCGTCCTTGTCGTCGAAGGAGGCACTGATGCCGGGCCGCGCCGCCGTGCCGGTGATGCGCGCCTGGCCGGTCACGGGATTTTTGTCACGCCACATGGCCGTGGTGAAGGTCCAGCCCATCAACCTGATCTGCCCGCCCAAGAGCGAGAGGTCGATCTTCTGGCCGATCCCGGTGGTGCGCGCGTGCGTGAGGGCGGCGAGCGCGCCGCCGAAGGCCAGGATGGCGCAGGTCTCGTCGGCCACGGAAACGATGCCGGTACGCATCTTCTGGCCCGGCATGGAATAGGCCTCGGCGATGCCGCCCAGCGCCTGGGCCATCGAATCGGTGCCCGGCAGGTGGGCGTGCGGCCCGTTGGGGCCGTAGCCCGAGATCGAGACATAGACCAGCTTGGGGTTGAGCTTGCGCAAGTCCTCCCAGCCGAAGCCGTTCTTTTCGGCGGCGCCGGGGCGGAAGTTCTGGCCGAAGATGTCGGCTTTCGCCACGAGCTTATGCAGGATGGCGCGACCTTCCGGCGTCTTGAGGTTGAGTGTCACGCTCTTCACGCCGCGATTGTTGGTCTCGAAGAAAGTGCTGCCCTTGCCCGGCAGCACGGTCATGCGGCGCGAGGCGTCGCCGCCGTCGGGCGTCTCTACCTTGATCACGTCGGCGCCGAGGTCTGCCATCAGCATCCAGGGCACGGTGCCGGCCTGCGCCGTGGAGCAGGAGACGACTTTTACGCCCTGCAGCGGGCCGTGTGGTGCGGACATCGACGCGTTCTCCTATTCGAACAGATGGCAGGCGACGAAGTGACCGGGCGAGACCTCGCGCAGTGCCGGTTCGCGCTGCGAGCAGTGTGACATGACGTAGGGGCAGCGCGTATGGAAACGGCAGCCCGACGGCGGATCGAGTGGCGACGGCACCT
>JAUXST010000653.1 GCA_030679805.1 Reyranella sp.
GTCGCGCCTTCTGTGCCGCTACCCGCGCCAACATCGGCAAGCGGCTGGCGATCCAGCTCGATGGCGAGATCATCAGCGCGCCGGTGGTGCAGAGCGCGATCTGCGGCGGCAGTGGCATCATCACCGGTAGCTTCACCCCGCAGCAGACCCAGGAGCAGGCGCTGCTGCTGCGCTCGGGTGCGCTGCCGGCCACGCTTAGCATCATCCAGGAGAGCACCGTCGGCGCCGATCTCGGCGCCGATGCGATCCGCGCCGGCACGGTGGCGGCGCTGGTCGGCACCGCCCTGGTGGCGTTGGTGATGTTCGTTTCCTATGGCCCGGTGTTCGGCAGCTTCGCCAACCTCGCCATGCTGGTCAACCTCCTCATGGTGTTCGCCGGCATGTCGATTCTCGGCGCCTCGCTCACCCTGCCGGGCATCGCCGGCCTCGTGCTCACTGTCGGCATGGCCGTCGACTCCAACGTACTGATCTACGAGCGCGTGCGCGAGGAGAAGGCGCTCGGCCGGTCGGCCTTCAGCTCGATCGTCACCGGCTACGAGCGTGCCATGTCGGCCATCATCGACGCCAACCTGACGACGCTTATCGCTGGCGTCCTGCTGTTCGGCTTCGGCTCCGGACCGATCCGCGGTTTCGCCACCACCCTGTCGCTCGGCCTGCTGACCTCGATGTTCAGCTCGACCATCTTCACCCGCATGCTGCTGGCGATCTGGTTGCGCTGGCGTCGTCCGACCGAACTCGTGATCTGAGGCGCCGTCATGTGGAAGCCTGTTCACCTGTTCGCCTTTAAGAAGAAGTTCGACTTCCTCGGCCAGCGCAAGGTGGCGCTGATCCTGTCGACGCTGATCAATGTGGTCTCGATCCTGGCCGTGATCTTCGTCGGACTGAACTTCGGCATCGACTTCAAGGGCGGTATCGCCATCCAGGCCCGCGCCAAGCAGGGCCCGGCCCAGCTCGATTCGTTGCGCGGCATCGTCGGCGGTCTCGGCGTCGGCGAGGTGTCGCTGCAGGAATTCGGCGAGGCCAGCACCGTGCTGATCCGCATCCAGCGCCAGGACGGCGGCCCTCAGTGCGTGGCTGGTGCCCAGCGCGTGATGCAGAAGCGCGCCGGTGCGGGCTGGCAGGTGAAGCCGGGTCCGGCCGGTACCGGCGATGTCGAACTGACGTCACCCACGGCGCTCGAAGGCGCCGGCTGGCGCGACGCGGCGAGCCGGGTCGGCCTCACCATCGTCGAGCGTCAGCTTCCGCGCGGTACGACGGCCACAGCCAAGATCGACATGACGCCGGAGCAGCGCGCCGAATGGTGCCAGCAGGTGGCGATCAAGCTGGTCGAAGACGCCATCGGCAGCAACTACGAGCTGCGCGGCACTGAATCGGTCGGCCCCAAGATCGGCGACGAGCTGATGCTGAGCGGCATCTGGGCGGTGCTGGCGACCATGGGCGCCATCGTCGTCTATGTGTGGTTCCGCTACGAATGGCAGTTCGGTGTCGGGGCGCTGATTGCCATGCTGCACGATGTTATCTCCACGCTCGGCGTCTTCGTGCTGCTGCAACTCGATTTCAGTCTGACCGCGCTTGCCGCCGTGCTGACAATCGCCGGCTACTCGATCAACGACACGGTCGTGATCTTCGACCGCGTGCGCGAGAACATGCGGCGCTACAAGAAGCTCGGCCTGATCGAGCTGCTCAACCTCAGCATCAACGAGACGCTGTCGCGCACCCTGATGACCTCGGGGACGGTGTTCGTGGCGGTCTCGGCGCTGGTCCTGTTCGGCGGCCCCGTGCTCTACAGCTTCTCGGTCGCCATGCTGTGGGGGGTCATCGTCGGCACCTATTCGTCGGTCTGGGTTGCCTGCGCCGGTCTCGTCTATCTGAACCTGCGGCCTGACCAGCTGCGGCCGGCCGGCGACGAGGCGGCCAAGGCGAAGGTGTGATTCCGCCGCGTCCCGGCTCCGGCGGCAGGGCGCCCGACGACAAGACGCTACCGGCGCCCGATCCAGCGCAGGTCCAGGTCATCCGCACTTACGGTCCCGGGCGTTTCCTGATCAGCGATCGCGAATGGCGCCAGCCGGTGCTGGTGACACCAACCGTCACTACGGCGTGGGCCGTGGCGCGGGCGGAAGATCTCACTCTGGCGAGCCTTGCCTCGCTCAGGTCAATGCCCGCCCCGTCGGAGCTTCTGGTGCTGGGCTGTGGCGCGCGCGCGATCTTCGTGCCCCCCGATCTTCGTGCCGCGCTCAAGGCCGCCGGCCTCGCGCTCGAGGTCGTCGACACCGGTTCGGCCTGCCGTATCTACAACGTCTTGCTGGCTGAGAGCCGACGGGTGGCAGCGGCGCTGATTCCGCTGTAGGCATCGCGCATGCCGCTCGACCTCTACCTTGGCTTCGTGGCCGCCTGCGCCATTCTGATCCTGATCCCGGGTCCCAATGTCGCGTTGATCGTCGCCAACAGCGTGGCGCACGGCACGCGCTTCGGCCTCCTCACCGTGGCGGGCACGAGCAGCGCAGTGGTGGTGCAGCTTACGCTCACGGTGCTGGGAGCGACGGCGGTGCTAAATTTCCTGGCCGCGAGCTTCGACTGGCTGCGCTGGCTGGGCGCGGCTTATCTCGTCTGGCTGGGCATCGCCACATGGCGGGCGCCGGTCGTCGACCTGACCCGGACTGTGCCGCAGCCCCGCTCGGCGCGGGTAATTTACGCACGTGGCTTCCTGGTCGGCCTGACCAACCCCAAGACGCTGCTGTTCTACGGCGCCTTCCTGCCGCAGTTCATCACGCCGGGCCCGACCGTGGCAGACCAGCTCCTGTTGCTGGCCGCGACGTTCCTGGTCGTCGCCGTCGTGCTCGACGGCCTGTGGGCGATCCTGGCCGGCCGCTTGCGCGCGCTGCTCGCGGTCCACGCGCGGCGGCGCAACCGGCTGGCCGGCGGCCTT
>JAUXST010000659.1 GCA_030679805.1 Reyranella sp.
CCTCTCCCCGCGCCGCGGGGAGAGGGAGCAGGAAGTCATGCAAAAGTTCATTCACATCACCGACACCCATTTCGTGCCGCCGGGTAACCAGCTCTACGGCCTCAACCCGACCGACCGGCTGGCGCTCTGCGTCGCCGACGTGAATCGCAATCACCCCGATGCGGCGTTCGCCATCCTGACCGGCGATCTCGCCCACAAGGGCGAGCCGGAGGCCTACGCGGCGCTGAAGCGCGAACTCGACAAGCTCGTGATCCCCTACCATCTGCTGGTCGGCAACCACGACGACCGCACGCATTTCCACACGGCCTTCCCGGCTGCGAAGTTCGATGAAAATGGCTTCGTCCAGTACACGCTCGACATGGGCGAAGGCGTGACGGGCGTCTGCCTCGACACCAACGAGCCCGGCAAACCGTGGGGCAGCTTCTGCGAGAAGCGCGGCGCCTGGCTCAAGCGCACCCTCGACGGGATCGGTACCGCGCCAGTGATCATCTTCATTCATCATCCGCCCTTCAAGGTGCGGCTCCGGCGGATGGATGATATCTCGCTGCTCGAACCGCAGCACTTCATCAAGGCGATCGAGGGCCGGACCAACATCCGGCACATGTTCTTCGGTCACCTGCACCGGCCGCTCGCCGGCAGCTGGCGCGGCATCCCGATCTCGACGCTCCGCGCCACCAGCCACCAGGTGGCGCTCGACTTCGTCATCGAGGGCCGCATCCCCGGCAGCCACGAGCCGCCGGCCTACGGCGTCTGCCTGCTCGAAGCCGACCAGATGATCGTGCACATGCACGACTACCTCGACCGGACGAACACCTTCCTGCTTTAGCCGCCCCTGTCCTGGCCGCCCCGTCCTACCCGATCGCCATCAGGCTGGCGTTGCCGCCGGCGGCCGCGGTGTTGAGGCTCAGCGAGACCTCGTCGAACAGGAATTCCGACGGATAGGGTGCGGTGTAGATCGGCACGATCGGCCCGTCCCGCGCCGCCATCCTGCGGGCGAGAGCCAGAAGATCGTCGGCAGTGCCATCGAACAGCACGGCCGACACGGTGGCGTCGTCGGCGTCGACGACCGTGCGATTGCCGGTCGCCGTTGCCAGGTCGATCTGGACTTTTAGACGCGCAGGGTCCGGCGCGACGCAGAGGATCGTGCCCCTGGGACGCAGTGCATAGCTGTTGCGCTCCCCGACCGGTCCCCGCAGCTCGACCGCCGCACGCGAGTCCAGCGGCGGCCGCTTCGACAACAGCCGCCGCACATAGAGCGGCCCGCCCGCCTTCGGCCCCGTGCCCGACAGGCCGTGGCCGCCGAACGGCTGCACGCCGACAACGGCGCCGATCATGTTGCGATTGACGTATTGGTTGCCGGCGGCGCTCGCCGCCGTCGCGCGCTCGATCGTCTCGTCGATGCGGCTGTGGACGCCGAAGGTGAGGCCAAAGCCCGTCGCGTTGACCGCCCGCACCACTGCCGTCATGTCCTCGCGGCGATAGCGCAGCACATGCAGGACCGGTCCGAAGACCTCGCCCGGCAGGTCGGAGACGGCGCCGATCTCGATCAGGGTGGGCGGCACGAACAGCCCGTGCCGCGTCTCCGGCGGCAATGCCGCCTGATGGACGGCATGGCCCGCCGCGCGCATGCGCTCGATATGGCCGACCAGCCGCTTCTGCGCCTCAGCCGAGATTACCGGGCCGACGTCGACCGACAGCCGATCGGGATTGCCGACGCTCAACTCCGCCATCGCGCCCTTCAGCATGACCAGCACGCGATCGGCGATGTCCTCCTGCAGACAGAGGACACGCAACGCCGAACAACGCTGTCCGGCTGAATCGAACGCCGAGGTCAGCGCGTCGCCCACGAGCTGCTCGGGCAACGCCGAGGAATCGGCGATCAAGGCGTTCTGGCCGCCGGTTTCGGCGATCAGGGTTGGCGGCTTACCGTCGGCGCCCAGCCGGTCCGCGAGCTGGCGTTGGATCGACCGGGCCACCTCGGTCGAGCCGGTAAAGACCACGCCCGCCACGGCGGGATTGCCGACCAATCGCCGGCCCACCTCGCCGTCACCGGGCAGGAGCTGCAGCGCGCTCCGTGGGACGCCAGCTTCGTGCAATAGGCCGACCGCAAGAGCCGCGATCAGCGGCGTTTCCTCGGCGGGCTTGGCGATCACGGCGTTACCCGCGGCCAAGGCGCCCGCGATCTGGCCCACAAAAATCGACAGCGGAAAATTCCACGGGCTGATGCAGGCGACGAGACCGAGCGGCGCCAGTGCCTCGGGCGGCTGGTCCGCGACCTCGCTCGCGTAGTAGCGCAGGAAGTCGACCGCCTCGCGCACCTCGCCGATCGCGTTGCCGAGCGTCTTGCCAGCCTCGCGCACGACCGGACCGAGCAGCGCCGGCATCTGCGCTTCCAGGAGATCGGCGGTGCGACAGAGGCAGGCCGAGCGTGCCGCGGGCGTCTCCCGCCACGGCACCGCCAGCGCGCAGGCGGCGTCGACTTGCTCTGGCGCGGCATCGAACACCGTTCCGACCAAGTCGCGCCGGTCGGCCGGATTGCAGATCTCGCGCGCCGCGCCCTCGCGCAGTCCATCGGCCAGCAATGGCGCCGCGCGCAACGGCTCGGCCGCCGCCTCGACCAGGATCGTCGCGAGCGAGGCGAGCGCTTGCTCGTTCACGAGATCGAGGCCCTGCGAATTGGCGCGCACCGGCGCGAACAGGTCGCGCGGCAGGGCGATGGCGGGATGCGGCGCGCCGATCGGGCGTAGCGTTCGGGCGCGCTCGACCGGGTCCGCCACCAATGTATCGAGGTCGACGTCCGGATTGGCGATCTGGTTCACGAACGAGGTATTGGCACCGTTCTCCAGCAGGCGGCGCACAAGATAGGCGAGCAAGGTCTCGTGCGTGCCCACTGGCGCATAGACGCGGCACGGCCGGTTGAGCTTCTCCGCCCCCACCACCTCCTCATACAGATCCTCGCCCATGCCATGCAGGCACTGGAACTCGTACTGACCGGCATAAAAGTTCTCGCCGGCCATGGCATGCACGGTCGCAAGCGTCAGCGCGTTGTGGGTCGCGAATTGCGGGAACGCGGCGTCCGGGGCCGCCAGCAGTTTGCGCGCACAGGCAAGATACGAGACGTCGGTGTGGATCTTGCGCGTAAAGGCCGGAAAGCCGTCGAGCCCGTCGACCTGGGCACGCTTGATCTCGCTGTCCCAGTAGGCGCCCTTGACCAGCCGGATCATCAGCCGGTGCCGGCTGCGGCGGCCGAGGTCGATCAGATGGTCGATCACGAAGGCGGCGCGCTTCGTGTAGGCCTGGACCACGAAGCCGACGCCGTTCCAGCCTTCCAGCTCCGGCTCGAAGCAGAGCCGCTCCAGCAGATCGAGCGAGATTTCCAGACGGTCGGCTTCCTCGGCATCGATGTTGAGGCCGATGTCGTAGTGGCGCGCCAGCACGGCGAGCACCTTCAGCCGCGGATAGAGTTCGGCCTGCACGCGTTCGCGCTGGGCCCTGACATAGCGCGGGTGCAGTGCCGAAAGTTTCAGCGAAATGCCCGGCCCCTCGTAGATGCCGCGGCGGTTGGCGGCGCGGCCGATCGCGTGGATCGCCTGCTCGTAGGCGGTCCTGTAATGCTCGGCCTGATCCGCCGTGACGGCCGCCTCGCCCAGCATGTCGTAGGAATAGCGGAAGCCCTCGGCCTCCAGGCGGCGGGCGTTGGCCAACGCCTCGTCGATGGTCTGGCCCGCCACGAACTGCTCACCCATCAGCCGCATGGCGAGATTGACGCCGTGGCGGATCAAGGGCTCGCCGCCACGCGCGATCAGGCGGGTGAGTGCTGCCGACAGGCCCTGCTCGCTGCTGGTCGCGGTCAGGCGGCCGGTCAGCAACAGGCCCCAGGTCGCGGCATTCACGAACAGCGACGGGCTGTGGCCGAGATGGGCGCGCCAATCGCCGCCGCCGATCTTGTCGCGGATCAGCGCATCGCGCGTCTCGTCATCGGGGATGCGCAACAGCGCCTCGGCGAGGCACATCAGCGCCACGCCCTCCTGGCTACTGAGCGCATATTCGTGGATCAGCCCCTCGACCCCGCCCGACGGCGTCTTGGCCCGAAGCGCTTCCACGAGCCGGCGCGCCAGGGCTGCGGCCCGCGCGGTTGCGGCCGGCGACAGGCTCGCCAGCTCGATCAGCGGCGGCAGGCATTCCGGCTCGGGACGCCGGTAGGCAGCGGTGATCGCCGCCCGGAGCGGGCTCTGCGGCTGGATTGATTGCGCGAAGTCGCGAAACAGCGTCGGGGGCATGTCGGTTTCCCTGAGATAGGGCTAACATGGCCGGCAAAACAAGACCTCCGGGATGGATACGCCGATGATGAGCGTGGTTCGACCGCTTCTTGTCCTGCTGCTGCTGACGGTCGCGCCGTCCTTCGCGCAGGTGCCGTGGCCGCAGAAGCAGGTCCGCGTCATCGTCCCCTTCCCGGCCGGCGGCTCGGCGGACACGCTCTGCCGCATCGTCGCAGAGAAGCTCTCGATCGCCTGGAACCAGCCGGTGATCGTCGACAACCGCGCCGGCGCCGGTGGCAATGTCGGGGCCGAGATCGCCTTCCGCGCCGAGCCTGACGGCTACACGCTGCTCTGCAGCCCGCCCGGCCCGCTCTCGATCAACCACAATCTCTACAAGACCCTGCCCTACGACTGGACGAAGTTCGTGCCCATTGCCGTGCTGGCGGTCGTGCCCAACGTCATCACCGCCCGCAGGGACCTGCCGGTCAACACGGCGCAGGAGCTGATCGCCTATGCCAAGGCCAATCCCGGCAAGGTGACCTATGCCTCGCAGGGCAATGGCTCGACCTCGCACCTTTCGGCACAAATGCTGGCGTCGATGGCCGGCATCGAACTGGTGCACGTGCCCTACAAGGGCGAGGGACCGGCCCTGATCGACATCATTGCTGGCCGGGTCGACATCTTCATCGGCAACCTCTCGGCCGCGCTCAGGTTCGAGCAGGCCAAGCAGGTAAAATTCCTCGGCCTCACCAGCAAGAGCCGCAGCCCGGTGGCGCCCGACGTGCCCAACGCCGCCGAGATCGGCCTACCCGCCCTGATCGCCAGCGCCTGGTTCGCCCTGGTCGCCCCGCCGGGCACGCCCGAGGCCATCGCGCAGAAGGTCAACGCTGATACGGCGGCGGCCTTGAAACTGCCTGAAGTGCGCGCAAAATTTCTCGAACAGGGCGCCGAGCCGCAGGGTCAGACCACCGCCGCCACCGCCGCCTTCATTAAAGAGGAAGAAGCGCGCTGGCGCGCCGTCATCAAGTCGGCCAACGTCACGCTGGAATAGAGGGAAGGTTCGCCATGGATACCCGCATCGATCCGACCGTCCACGACACCGCCACCACGCCACATGGTCCGTGGCCCGAGGACTCGCTCGCCCGCGTGCCCTACTGGGTCTATCAGGACCAGGACAATTACGCCCGCGAGATGCGGCGCATCTTCGAGGGCGCGACCTGGAACTTCGTCTGCCTCGAAGCCGACATCCCCAAGAAGGGCGACTACCGCACCAACCAGGCGGGCGGCATGCCGGTCATTGTGGTCCGCGATGCCGACGGCTCGATCAACTGTTTCGAGAACCGCTGCGCCCACCGCGGCGCGCTGATCGCCTTCGACGACGGCGGCAACGTCCAGAACAACTTCAAGTGCATCTATCACGCCTGGAGCTACGACCTCTCGGGCAACCTGCGAGGCATCGCCTTCGAACGCGGCATCAACGGCCAAGGCGGCATGCCCAAGGATTTCAAGCGCGAGACCCATAGCCCGCGTAAATGGCGCACGACGACGTTGTGTGGCCTGGTATTCGCCACGCTCTCGCCCGACACGCCGCCGATCGAGGAGTATCTCAGCGCCGAGATCACCGGTCGCGTGAAGCGCGTTCTCAATCGGCCGATCCGCGTCATGGGCCGCTTCACCCAGCCGCTGCCCAACAACTGGAAACTCTACGTCGAGAACGTGAAGGACACCTATCACGCGAGCCTGCTGCATCTGTTTTTCGCCACCTTCCGCATCACCCGGCTCACCCAGGCCGGCGGCGTGCTGGTGAGCCCCGACGGCGCGCATCATTCGAGCTACACGATCGGCAGCACCGACGTCGCTGGCGCGGAGGCATTCCGCGAGAAGGACCTGCGCTCGGAGAACGACGACTACAAGCTCGCCGATCCCAGTCTGCTCGATCCAGTCGAGGAATTCGGCGACAAGATCCAGCTCCAGATCCTGTCGATCTTCCCCGGCCTGATCCTGCAGCAGATCCACAATTGCCTCGCGGTCCGCCAGGTGGTGCCCAAGGGTATCGACAAGATGGAACTGCTATGGACCTATTTCGGCTTCGCCGACGACACGCCGGAAATGAACAAGCGGCGACTGAAGCAGCAGAACCTGGTGGGCCCGGCCGGTTTCGTGTCGATGGAAGACGGCTGCGTCGGCGGCTTCGTGCAGCGCGGCATCGCCGCCGCCGGGGAAAAGGTTTCCGTGGTCGAGATGGGTGGCAGCGCCGCCGAAAGCCAGGCGACCAGGGCCACCGAATCCTCGGTGCGCGGCTTCTGGAAGGCCTATCGCCGGCATATGGATTACTGAGAGGGACGATCAGGATGGATGTCGCGCGTCTGGTCGAGTTGAACGCCGCCTATGCGCGCGCCATCGACAACGAGAAATTCGAGCAGTGGCCCGAGCTGTTCGCCGATCCCTGTCTCTACAAGGTGACGACGGCCGAGAACGTCGCCAAGGGATACGAGTCGGGCATCATGTACGCCGATTCGCGCGCCATGCTGGAGGATCGCGTGTCGGCGCTACGCAAGGCCAACATCTACGAGCGCCAGCGCTACCGCCATGTCGTCGGCCTGCCGATGGTGCTGGACCGCAAGAACGGCGCCGCCAGCGTCGAGACGCCGTTCCTGATCGTACGCGTCATGGGCGACGGCACGATGGCGCTGTTCGCCACCGGTTGCTACCACGACAAGGTCGCCACCGACGGCACGGGAGCGCTGAAGTTCGCCGAGCGCGTCGTGGTCTGCGACGGCGCCCGCTTCGACACGCTCGTCGCCATCCCGCTCTGACGCCATGCGCGTCGGCATCACGCTGGGCGATCCCAACGGCATCGGGCCCGAGATCGCGATCAAGGCGGCACAGCATTTCGCCAGCCACGGCAAGATCAGGCCGCTGCTGGTAGGCGACGGCTTCGTCATCGAGGACACGGCCAATCGCCTCGGCCTCGATGCCACCCCGGCCTTCATCGACGCGCCCGGCCTCGATCCCGCCGGCTACGCGCCGGGCCAGCTCGATCCGCGCGCCGGCAAGGCGACGGTGGCCTATGCCGAGGCCGCGGTGCGGCTGGCACGCGAAAACCGGATCGACGCCATCGTCGGCTGCCCGCATTCCGAAACCGCGGTCAACCGCGCCGGCATCGCCTTCAGCGGCTATCCCGGCCTGATCTCCGATCTCACCGGCACGCCGCGCGGCCAGTCCTTCATGATGCTGACCGCCAAGGGCCTCCGCATCACCCACGCGACCCTGCACGAATCCGTGTCGCAGGCGCTGACCCGCCTCTCCCCCGACCTCGTGGTGGCGGCGGCCCGCGCCACCGTGGCCACGGCCAAACGACTGGGCGTCGCCAATCCAAATCTCGGCGTATTCGGCATCAATCCACACGCCGGCGAGGACGGGCTGTTCGGCGACGAGGACGAGCGCATCACCAAGCCCGCCGTCGCGCGACTGAAGGCCGAGGGCATCGCGGCCGATGGCCCGATCGGCGCCGATCTGCTGCTGAGCCAGCGCAAGCACGATTTCTATCTCGCGATGTTCCACGACCAGGGCCACATCCCGATCAAGCTGATCTCGCCCTTGCGCGCCTCGGCGCTGACCATCGGCGTGCCGGTGCTGTTCGCGTCGGTGGCCCACGGCTGCGCCTTCGACATCGCCGGCAAAGGCACGGCCGACGCGACCGGCGTGATCGAGACGCTGGAGTTGCTGGCGGGCGCTTACTTGTAGGACGAGATCTCGATCAGGCTGCCGTCGGGATCGCGGCAATAGACCGACACGATCGGCCCCATCGCGCCACGTTTTTCCGTCGGCCCCTCCTCGATCGCGACGCCGCAAGCGCGCAGATGATCGGCCACCGCTTGCGGCGTGGACTTGGCGAGAAAGCAGAGATCGTCGCTGCCCGGCGCCACCTGCTTGCCCGTGAACCATTGCTCCTGCGTCGCGGCGGTGGGTCTGAGGTTGATCTTCTGTCGGCCGAACTTCATGGATGTCACCGGCCCCCTGCCCGGCCCCGCTTCCCACACATCGCGCGTCATGCCGAGCACGCGCTGATACCACGCGGCCGCGACCTCGACGTCGCGGACGTTGATGACGATATGGTCGATTGCATCGACGACAACGGCCATGGCTAGAGCCTCGTTACTTTGGCGTGGAGGATGGCCGAGCGGCCACCGCGCACGGCGGCGAGGCAGCGGGCGATGGCGGCTTCGACGGCGTCGGGCTCCGAGACCAGCTCGCCGTGCGCGCCGGCGGCCTCGGCCACCATGGCGAAGTTCATGTCGGGCGACAGGGTGGCGCCATAGTCGCCGCCCGCCTTGGCCTCGCCGTCGGGATAGACGCGCAGGGTCGCCTCCTTCACCGCCGCCCAACCGGTATTGTCGAGCACGACCGTCAGCACCGGCAGCTTGTATTGCCGCGACACGGAAAGCGTCGATTGCGGGTTGGAGAAGTAGAAGGTGCCGTCGCCCACGATCTGCACGATCGTGCGCTCGGGCATCGCGAGTTTCAGGCCGAGCGCCATGCCACCGGAGAAACCGAGGCCGCCGCCCGCCAGGCCAACCAAGGTGCCGGCCTGGGTGCGCGGCATCTGGGCGGCCACCACCGGCCCGTTGCGGATGGCTTCGTTCAGCACGATGTCCGAGGGCGCGAGCGCCTTGGCGAGCGTGGCGCAGAGGAAATGCGGATTGATCTGACCCGCCACGCCACGGTTGGCAGCCGCCTTGGCGGCCTGTTCGCGCCGCGCCTTGCCCTCTTCCTGAAGCACCGCGACCCGTGCCGCAGCACGGGTCTTGAAGCCCGCATCGGCGCGGGCTTTCAGGGTTGCCAGAAGATCGGCCAGGATGCGATGGCTGTCGCCCTGCAGGCGCAGATTGCCCGGGAAGGTCCACATCGGGAAATTGCGCTTCTCGGGATCGACGTCGATATGCGCCCACCAGGTCGCGGGATTGTCCGGCATGTCGCTCGGAATCCACGGCACGTCGACATCGACCAGCAAGCCGACATCGGCTTCGGCGAGCGCCTTGGCCGGCATGAAGCCGCCGTGGCAGGGCGAATCGTGCGGCAGGTTCACGTAGAGCGGATTGAATTCTACGACCCGGATGCCGGCGAAACGCGCCAGCTCGTCGAGCACCGAGACGGTCGCATGATTGCGTCCGGCGTAGGCCGAGATCAGCAGCGGCTGCTCGGCAGCCAGCAGTTTCGCGGCGATGGCGTCGATCGATCCGGCATCGAGGCCGCGCGCGGACACGGCGCCGAAGCGTTCGGCCGGGTAGGCGTGGATGGCGCCCTCGTCCCAGTTCTCGGTCAGGATCTCCCGCCGGAAGGTCATGTAGACCGGCCCCTTGGGATCGCTCTCCATCACCGTATGGGCCCGGCGCAACGCTTCCTTGGCGACCACGCCGCACGGCAGATCGTATTCCCACTTGGTATAGGGCCGCACGATGCTCGCCTGATCGAACGGCTCCTGCACGAAATGCACATAGGTGTCGCGTGTGCCCAAAAGCTCACCGCGTGTCGTGTAGGGCGCCTTGCCGGCCATCAGCAGCACGGGGATGCGGGCACGGCAAAGATTGTGCAGCGCCATCGCCGAATTGGCGGTTCCGGCATCGACATGGACCATGACGCCCTGGCCGCGGCCGGTGGCGATGGCATAGCCCGCGGCCATGTGGACGGCGGTGTTCTCATGCGGGCAGAGGATGGTCGCCGGCATCTCGCGGCCAAGGCGCCTGAACGAGGCCATGGCCTCGATCAGCGGCGCATGGTCGGTGCCGAAATTGCAGAACAGATAGTCGAGGCCGATCTCGTTCAGGCCTTCGAGGAAATAATGCGCCGCCGAGTGCCGGGCTTCGTTGCTGTCCATCGTTCCCTCACTCGACTTTTATGTTGGCCGTGGCCGCCACGGCTTTCCAGCGCGCGGCGTCGCGGGCGATCAGGGCGCGGTATTCGTCCGATGTCGTGCTACGTGGCTCGACGGCGATCGCCTCGAGGGCAGCGCGCACCTCAGGCATGGCAAGCGTCTCGGCGATCGCCTTCTGCAGCAACGCCACGATCTCGGGCGGCGTGCCGGCCGGCGCCCCGAGCCCCGTCCAGAGCGAGATATCCATGTCGGGAATGCCCGCCTCGGCCATGGTCGGCACGTCGGGGAAAGTCGGATTGCGCTTGGTGGCGGTGAGCGCCAGCGGCCGCACCTTGCCGGCCTTGATCGGTCCGGCCATGGGGCCTGAGTCCGCCACCGTCATCAGTACCTGGCCCGCCATCACCGCCTGCACGGCGTCGCCGCTGCCGCGATAGGGGATGTGCTGGAATTTCGAGCCGGTGCGCTGGTTGAACAGTTCGGCCGCGAGCTGGAAGGGCGTGGCGCTGGAGGCGTAGTTGGCGAGCTGCGGATGGGCGCGGCCGTAGTCGACCAGCTCGCGCACCGACTTGATCGGCTGCTCGGCGCCGACTGCGAGCAACAGCGGGAACTCCGCCAGCAACGAGATCGGCACGAAGTCACGCGCCGGATCGTAGGGCAGCTTGTCATAGACGGCGGGATTGATGGTGAGCGGCCCGCTCGGTGCCACCAGAAGCGTGTAGCCGTCAGGTGCCGCCTTGGCGACGAGTTCGGCCGCCACGATCGATTGCGCGCCCGGCTTGTTGTCGACGACGATGGGCTGGCCGAGTTTCTCCTGAAGCTTCGCGGCCACGATGCGCGCGATCAGGTCGTTGCCGCCGCCGGGCGTGTAGCCGACGACCAGGCGGATGGGCTTGGACGGGTAGGATTGTGCCGACACCGATCCGGCGAACAGCACGGCGGCGCAGAGGCCGAGGATGAGTCGCAGCATGATGGCGCGAAGACTAAGCCGGAAACGGGGAGAGGCACAGGGGGTCGAGGCCGGCTATAAGCGCCCCCGATGGTGTCCCTGCCCGTCGATGAAGTCCTGCCGCGCCTGAAGGAGGCGCTGGCGGCGCGCACTGCCGCCGTCCTGGTTGCTCCGCCC
>JAUXST010000669.1 GCA_030679805.1 Reyranella sp.
TTCGCGCATCGAGCGCTCGTCCCACAGGCGCGCCAGATAGCCGTCAGGGTCGGCGAGTTCCGCGCTATACCCCCAAAAATTCTTCTGCGGTCCGTGGGTGAACGCGACACCACGCGCCGACCAGTCGGCGTAGGTCGCGTCGACATCGTCGACCTGGAACCACAGAGCGGTGCCGTTCGGCGCGGCGCCTGATGCGGCTTCCTGCAGAAAGAACGCAAAACCCTCGCTGTCCTGCAACGCGACAGTGCGTCGGTCGGGGATCTCGAATCCGACCTTCAGGCCCAGCATCGAGATGTACCAGTCACGCGAACGCGCCAGGTTGGCCACCGGGATGTTGAGGTGATCGAACTTCATCACGACGCGAAGCGCCTTATGAAGCCTCCGCCCAGAACGCGGCTGCCGGTCGCGGCGTCGTAGACCACGCAGGCCTGGCCAGGCGAGACGCCGATCTCGGGTTCGGGAAAGCGGACCACGGCCCCGTCCCCGGCAGGCTCGATCTCGGCCGAGCGCAACGCCTGACTGGAGCGCACGCGGACCTGCACCGGAACACAGCCTTTGAGTGTCGGACCGATCCAGTTGAGGTCGTAGAGCGCCATCTCCGTCCGGCCGAGAGCGGCACGCGGGCCGACGACGACGCGGCGCGACTCGGGATCGAGCCGAACGACATAGAGCCGGTCGTTGTCGGTACCGTCACGGTCCCCCAGCGCCAGGCCACGGCGCTGGCCCACGGTGAAATGCACGATGCCGTCATGGTGACCGACCACGCGGCCCTGCAGGTCGACGACCTCGCCCGGTTCGACCGCCTCAGGCCGAAGCTTCTGCACGACGGCGGCATAATCGCCGCCCGGTACGAAGCAGATGTCCTGGCTGTCGGGCTTCTCCGCGACGGGCAGGTCGAAGCGCTCGGCCAAGGCGCGCGTCTCGCTCTTGGGTAGGTGGCCGAGCGGAAAGCGCAGGTAGTCGAGCTGCGCCTGCGTGGTACCGAACAGGAAGTAGCTCTGGTCGCGCGCCGGGTCGGCACCCCGGTGCAGCTCCGGCCCCGCTTCGCCCAGAACGCGCTGGACATAGTGGCCGGTCGCCAGCGCCTCGGCGCCGAGGTCGCGCGCGGTCCTGAGCAGGTCTCGGAACTTCACCGTGCGGTTGCAGGCGATGCAAGGCACCGGCGTCTCGCCGCGCGCATAGGCGTCGGCGAAGGAGTCCATCACCTCGGCACGGAAGCGGCTCTCATAGT
>JAUXST010000696.1 GCA_030679805.1 Reyranella sp.
CGACGGCCGCGTCACCACGCCGACCGGCTTCAAGGACGCCTACAAGAAAATCGTCGAAGGCGGCTGGATCGGCATCTCAGCGCCGGCGGAATTCGGCGGGCAAGGCCTGCCGGCGACGATGACCGCGATCGTCAACGAATACTTCTGCTCGGCCAACATGGCGTTCGCGATGTATCCGGGCCTGAGCCACGGCGCCTACGAGGCATTGTCGCGCCACGGCTCCGATGAGCTCAAGAAGAAGTACCTGCCCAAGCTCACCGACGGCACCTGGTCGGGCACTATGTGCCTGACCGAGCCCCAGTGCGGCACTGACTTGGGCCTGATCCGCACGCGCGCCGAGCTGCAGGCCGACGGTACCTATTCGATCACCGGCACCAAGATCTTCATCTCGGCCGGCGAGCATGACTTGACCGAAAACATCCTCCACCTCGTGCTGGCGCGCCTGCCGGATGCGCCCGGCGGCACCAAGGGCATCTCGCTGTTCCTCGTGCCGAAGTTCATCCCCAAGGCCGACGGCAGTATCGGCGAGCGCAACGGCATCCGCTGCGGCGCGGTCGAACACAAGATGGGCATCAAGGCCAACGCCACTTGCGTCATGAACCTGGATGGTGCCAAGGGCTGGCTGGTCGGCGAACTCAATCGCGGCATGCCCGCCATGTTCGTGATGATGAACGCGGCCCGCCTCGGCGTCGGCATGCAGGGCCTCGGCATCGCCGAGACCTCCTATCAAAGTGCCGTTGCCTACGCACGCGATCGCCTGCAGGGCCGCTCGCTCACGGGCCCGAAGAATGCCGGCGGTCCGGCCGACGCCATCATCGTGCACCCTGACGTCCGCCGCATGCTGATGATCCAGAAGTCCTTCACCGAGGCCGCCCGCGCGCTCTCGCTCTGGGTCGGCCTGCTGATCGACGAGGCGCATTCCCATCCCGACGCTGACAAGCGCGCCGCCGCCGACGACCTGATTCAGATGCTGACGCCGATCATCAAGGCGCACTTCACCGACATGGGCAGCGAGTGCGCCAATCTCGCAGTCCAGACCTATGGTGGCCACGGCTACATCCGCGAGAACGGCGTAGAACAGCTCGTGCGCGACGCCCGCATCACCCAGCTCTACGAAGGCACCAACGGCATCCAGGCGCTTGATCTCGTCGGCCGCAAGCTGCCGATGAAGGGCGGTGCCGCAGCCCAACGCCTGCTGGGCGAGATCGCGGGCTTTGTCGCCAAGCACAAGGCCGATGACAAGATGAAGGAGTTCGTCGAGCCGCTGGAGAAGGCGCTGGGCCGCGTCCAGGACGCCGCCCTCTACCTGATGCAGAACGCCATGAAGAACCCGGACGAGGCGGGCGCCGCCGCGTCCGACCTGCTGCGCCTGATGGCGCTCACCGCCATGGCCTTCATGTGGAACCGCATCGTCGTGGCTGCCCACAAGGGCCTGGCCGTCGGCAACGACAACGCCTTCTACGAGGCCAAGCTCACCACTGCGCGCTTCTATATGGCGCGCGTGCTGCCGCAGACCGTCTCGCTCAACCACCAGATCAAGGCGGGTGCCGCGACCGTGATGGCGCTCCCGGCCGAGGCGTTCTAGCTCGTCGGCGCGGGCGAAAGCTGTCAGTATCGCACCTCACCCAAGCTTCACTGGGAACGGGCAAGAGGGCCCTTTTGGGGGGCGAGTCATTGTCGGTAGGTCAATGCAATGTGCTCCTGGTGTCGCCGCAATTCCCTGCGGCTACGTTCTGGAACATCAAGGCCACCAGCAGAGCCGGCGGAGCGCGCCATTCCGCCATCCCTCTCGGCTTGTTGACGGTCGCGGCCCTGCTGCCCGCCACCTGGACGTGCCGGCTGGTCGACAGGAACGTCGCCGACCTCGCCGAGGCCGACCTCGCCTGGGCCGATCTGGTCATGACGGGGGGCATGAACGTCCAGCGTCTTGATTGTTTGAGCCTGATCGCCCTGGTGCAAAGCCGGGGCAAGGTCGTGGTCGTCGGCGGGCCGGACGTCACCTCGGAGCCGGATTTCTATGCCCATGCCGATTTCGTCGTGATCGGCGAAGCCGAGGTGGTCATCCAGGAGTTCATCGCTGCCTGGGACGCCGGACAACGGCGTGGCACGTTCACGGCGGAGAAATTCAAGGTCGATGTCACCAAGACTCCCGTGGCCCGCTACGATCTGCTCCGGCGCAGCGACTATCTCTACCTCGCCATCCAGTTCTCCCGCGGCTGCCCGTTCAACTGCGAGTTCTGCGACATCATCGAACTCTACGGCCGGATGCCGCGGGTGAAGACGGCGGCACAAATGCTGGCCGAGCTGGAGGCGCTCTATCGCGGCGGATACCGTGGACACCTCGATTTCGTCGACGACAATTTCATCGGCAACAAGAAGGCGGTGAAGGCGTTCCTGCCCGAGCTCATCGCCTGGCAACGAGAACATGATTACCCCTTTATCTTCTCGACCGAAGCGTCGGTAAACCTTGCCGACGACGATGCGCTGCTCGCGCTCATGCGCAAGGCAGGCTTCTTCGTCGTGTTCGTCGGCATCGAAAGTCCGGATGGCGACACGCTCGTGGCCATGCAGAAGAAGCAGAATGCCCGCCGCAGCCTGACAAAGAGCATTCACAAGATCTATGGCGCGGGAATGTTCGTCATCGCGGGCTTCATCGTGGGCTTCGACACCGAGAAGGGCAGCATCGCCGATGGCATGGTCGACTGTATCGAGGATGCCGACATAGCGATCTGCATGGCGGGCCTGCTCACGGCTTTGGCGAATACGCAGCTCACGACCAGGCTCGTTCGAGAGAGACGCCTGTTTCCCGCAACATGGCAGATGGAGAAGCTGGGCGAGGGCGGCGGCGACCAGTGCATCCTCGGGCTCAACTTCGAGCCCCTGCGGCCGCGACGGGACGTGCTGGCGGACTACAAGAGCGTGATCGACCGGATCTACACACCGAAGGCCTACTTCGGGCGCGTGACGCGTGCCGCGCGAGAGCTCAACTGCTTCTGGCCGGCAAAGAAGGCGGACGCCAAGCCGGCCTGGCGCGTTGCCGGCCTTACTCGCGGCAACTGGGCCGCGCTGTTTCGACTCCTGAGGTCGGTTATCCGCGAGCAGCCACTGCTCCTCGGCTACTACCTCAAGGTGCTCTATGCCTGTGCCCGTGAAAATCCCGGCGCCCTTCAGGCGGTCGGGACCATGGCCGCCTTTTACCTTCACCTGGGACCGTTCTCACGCGTCGTGTCGCAGGCCATGGCGAGGCAAATCGAAGAAATCGACAGCGGCAAATGGCGATCCCCCGTGGCTTCAATCGAAGCAGAGAGGGCGGGGGAGGAATCTCTCACGTGGGCCAAGAACGTGGCGCTGGAAAGCCGCGCCGGGCACTCAACGCACGTCTAGGGCTGGAACCCAATAACCCTACCGATGGAGATGCGCGATCTGCTGAAGAGCGACGAGCCGGCCGAAGACCTGACGGCGCGGGCGCTGCTCGCGCTGCAAGCCTTCGAACTCGCGGCGCGTGGCGGTTCGTTCAAGGCGGCGGCCGAGGCGCTGCACATCACCTCCTCGGCGGTCAGTCACCGCATCGCCGGCCTCGAACGACTCCTCGGCGAAAAACTCTTCGAGCGCGGACCGCGCGGCGTCGTGTTGTCGTCGGCCGGCCGGCTGCTGGCCGCCACCACCGGCCGCGCCTTCGGTGATCTTGCCCGCGCGCTCGCCCGCCAATCCTCGGGCAGCCGCCGTCTGCGCGTCTCCGCCGTGCCGATCTTCGCCTCGCACTGGCTGCTGCCGCGCCTCGGGCAGTTCCTCGGCGCCCATCCCGAGATCGAGCTGCAGGTCGAGGCGAGCCCGCGCATGGCCGACATGGAAACCGGCCTGGTCGACGTGGCGCTGCGCTACGGCGACGGCCAGTGGCCCGACGTCGCGGCCGAACGCGTGATGGATCTTCTGGCCGTGCCGGTGGCTGCCCCGGCGCTCGTGCGGCGCCTGAAACTTCGCGCACCTGCCGACGTGCTGCGCGCGCCGCTGATCCGCGTCTCGCCCTTCGGCCTCTCCTGGATCGACTGGGCCGAGGGCACGGGTCTCGATCCCGCGCCGTTCGCCCGGGGGCCCTCGCAACAGAAGGCGCTGCAGCTCGATGGCATGGGCGCCTCGCTGCGCGCCGCCACGCATGGGTTGGGGGTGGCACTCGCCTTCGATCCGCTGGTCGAGAGCGAGATCGCGTCAGGCACGTTGGCGCGGGTCGGCCCCGGCGTGCCGACCCGCGGCCAGATCTGGTTCTGTTGCCGCCCACGCGAGCGCAACCTGCCGGCCATCCGCGCACTGCGCCGCTGGCTGAAGGCGGAATTGGCGCCGGGCTGAATGCCATTCACGGCAAGCGGCTTCCAATCCGTTTGTCACGAGGTGTGCGCCGACCGTTAGATCGCCGGCATGGACCTCAATCTACTTGCTCGCGACGGCGTGACGCTGGCCGCGACCCTGTTCGAGCCCAGGACACCAAACGGCGGCGCCGTGCTGATTAACAGCGGCACCGGCATTCCGCGCCAGTTCTATGCCGCCTTCGCGGCCCATCTCGCATCGCGCGGCTTCGCCGTGCTGACCTACGATTATCGCGGCATCGGCGGTTCGCCGGCGCTGCCGTCGGCCACCATGGAAGAGTGGGGCGGCGTCGATCAGGCCTCGATGATCGATCATCTCGCGTCGCTCGCGCCCGGGACGCAGCGCGCCGTGATCGGCCATTCCTTCGGCGGCCAGGTGCTGGGCCTCGCCGACAATATCGGTGACCTGCGGGCCGCTGTGCTGATCTGCACGCAGAGCGGCCACTGGCGGCACTGGCCGCCCGGCAAGCGTCGGCTGCGCATGCTGGCGCTGTGGTGGTTGTTCATTCCCGGACTGACGGCACTCACCGGACGATTTCCCGGAAGCTGGGTCGGCACCGCGAACCTGCCGTCGGGCATCGCCCGGAGCTGGGCGCGCTGGGGCCGCTCGCCGCACTATGTCTGCGACGCGGCCGGCCGGCCGCTCCGGCCGCACAACCACGAAGTGACGTTCCCGCTGCGCTGGCTGAGCTTTACCGACGACCTGATCGCGCCCTTGAGTGCGGTCGAGGCCTTGCTTCCTTACTATCCCAACGCGTCGATTGAACGCCGCCACTTGTCGCCGGCCGATCTCGGCGCCGACGCGGTCGGCCACTTCGGTTTCTTCCGCAAATCGATGCCACGCCCCGCATGGGACGAAATTGCCGATTGGCTCGGCGATCAAATGCGGCAGACTGCTCCTCCATCGAAGTTGGAGGAGACGACCGCATGTCCGAACCGCACGTTCTCGCCGAGGTCAAGGACGGCATCGGCTGGCTGACGCTCAATCGGCCGGAGCAGCTCAACGCGCTGTCGATGGAGATGCGCGATCTCTTGATCGAGCATTCCGCCAAGTTCGAGAAGGATCCCGCGGTGCGCTGCGTGGTGATCCGCGGCGCCGGCACGCATTTCATGGCGGGCGGAGACATCCGCGGTTTCCACAAGTCGCTGACGACCGAGAAGGAAGCGCACCTCGCGGGCTTCGAGATGCGCGTCGTGAAGGCGCACCAGGCGATCTACCAGATCCGTCGCATGCAGAAGCCGGTGCTGGCCTCGGTGCAGGGCGCCGCCGCGGGCTTCGGCCTGTCGCTGATCCTGAACTGCGACCTCGCCATTGCCTCGGACGATTCCTTCTTCACCCTGGCCTACCGCCACATCGGCCTTTCGGCCGACGGCGGTGCCACCTATTTCCTGCCGCGTGTCGTGGGCGAGCGGAAGGCGCTTGAGATCGCCCTCCTGGGCGAGCGCTTCAGTGCGCAGGAGGCGAAGGACAACAACATCCTGAACTGGGTGGTGCCCAAGGATCAGCTCGTGGCCGAGACCGGGAAGATGGCGCGCAAGCTCGCCGACGGGCCGACCTTTGCGCTCGGCATCGCCAAGAGCCTGATCCGCAACTCCTTCGACAATAGCTGGGACGAGCATTCCCACCGCGAAGCCGAAGGCCTTGCCGCCTGCGCGGCCACCGAGGATCATTTCGAAGGCCTCAATGCTTTCCTCGAAAAGAGGAAGGCATCGTTCAAGGGGCGGTGAGCATGCGCACTCGCGCACTTGTCTGTATTGCGTTCTGCGTGGGGTGTAGCGTCATCGTCACGAGCCCGACGGTGGATGCGCTGTCGCCCGCAGCTTCCTTCGTCGTATGTTTCGGCGTCGGCAGCACCGCCATCAGCGCTTCTGAAGCCCAGGCATTGGAGGAGGCTGCCGCCCAAGCAAAAAAAATGGGCGCCGATCCCGACTCGAAGTTGAAGCTCGTACCGATGCGGCCGAAGCGCGGTCGCGTGACATAACTTTGTCGGCGGATCGCGGCAGTGCCGTGAAGAAGCGTCTCGTAGAGCTTGGCGTTCCACCTGACCGTATCCAGGTCCGGGCGTATGCTGATTCGGCGCCATTGGTACGGTCGGAAAGCGCTGAGCCTCAGAATCGGTGTACTATGATCAGGGCCCAGCTCGATCCATAGCGCGGCGAAGGTATCGTCCGGCCCGATGCCTCAGGCCGCTACCGGCACCTCGACCAGCCCGAGATGGCGGGCCATGGGGCGGAAGTCGTTGTCGTTGTGCAAGAGCGCCGTGCGGTGCTCGATGCACCAGGTGCCGATCAGCAGGTCGATGGTCGTGCGGACGGTGATGCCCTTCCGGCGCAGCGCCCGGAAATTGCGCGCTGCCGAGATGACAGTCCGTTCGCCGCCCATCGCGACGATATCGAAACGGTGCAGGAGCGCCTCGACGTTGCGGGCTGCGCGCTCGTCCTTCAGGCCCCGCAGGACTTCGCACAGCATCAGGTCGCCCACGATGACCTCTTCGGCACCGAGGATCGCGCGCAGGCGTTTTACGTGCGGCACCTCGCGCCCGTTCAGGAAGTCGATCCAGACGCTGCTGTCGACGACGATCAAGCGATCCCTCGACCGGCGCGGCTACGCGCAAGGTTGCCGCGCCACTGATACTTGCCGAAGGCGGCGTCGACCTCCTGTTGTCGACGCAGCTTGACCATCAGGCGGAGCGCTTGTTCCACAGTCTGCTTCTTGGTGGCGAGCCCGGAGACCTTCTGGGCGTCGGCCATCAACCTGTCGTCGATGTCGATGTTGGTGCGCATGACTTGCCCTGATCCATGTGTACAAATGTGTCGTATCGTACACATACGATTTCGGCAAATTTATGGTCGGATCACCGTCATCTTGAACGGACCCGAGTTGCCGGCGGCATGTGCCACGGCGTCATTCACATCGTCCAGACTGAACGTCGTCACTTCGAAATCGTCGAGCTTTACCAGGCCGGCGCGGATGAGGGCGACCATCCGCGGCGTGGCATCGGGCGGGTACATCCATTTGCCGATGATCGTGACGCAGTTGCGCATGAGCCAGGCGTAGTCCAGCTCCAGCCCGGCGCCGCCCGCCATGCCGACGCCGCCCATCAGCACCACGCGGCCGTAGGGACGCACCGTCATCAGGGCGGCGCGCACTTGCAGCGCGGTGGCCGCCGGCGGCAGCAGGTCGAGCACGCAGTCGATCGGGGCGGGGGCTGCTTCGAGCATGTGCCGGCGGTCGATCTCCTCGTCACCCACCATCCTTACGGTCCGGACGCGGCTGCCGAAGCGCCGCGCCAGGTTCTTCAGCGCCGTCTCGTTCCGGCCCGTGGCGATCACGCAACCGGCACCCATCGCCATGGCCACCGTGACGGCCGCGCTGCCGAAGCTGCCGGTGGCACCATTGACCAGCACCGTCTCGCCCGCCTTGAGGTTCGCGGCGAGAAAACCGCCGTAGGGCACGAGCAGGGTGCCGAGCGCACACCACAACGGCGCCTCTGAGGCGTCGATGGCGCCGATCGGCGTCACGTTTTCCGTCGGCACGCGGATCTGTTCGGCGAAGGAACCATCGTGGAAATACCTCTGCAGGCGCTGAGCGGCAGCACTCCCGGCGGTCAGGCCCTGCAGGATGATGTCGGGCGAGACGAGATCGTCGCGCGAGCGCACGGTGGGATCGCAGCTGACCCAGTCGCCGACGGCGAGGTGCGTGGCGTCCGGCCCCGTGGCGCGCACACGGCCGATGCCGCCGGGCCCCGGGATCATCGGCAGCTCCATCAGGTAGCGGCGCTGGCCGCTGAAAATCTCGTGGGCGTAGCCCAGCACGCGGGTCGCCACGATATCGACGATGACCTCGCCCGTGCCCAGGACCGGGTCGGGCACTGTTCCGACGGCGAGGGGCGATCCGAAGGCTTTCAGCACGGCGGCTTTCATGGCGGTTCCTTGTCTGTGGGATGGCCCATTGTCGCCGCTCTCGCCGCGCCCATTCAGGCCTGGTATTATCCTAGGATTGACGATCCCAGCCTGGTGACCGATGAAGACCGCAACCGACCCCAATCGCAGCGCCCTCGGCGATTTCCTGCGCTCGCGCCGCGAGCGGCTCGGTCCCAAGGCTGTGGGTCTCGCGAGCGGGCGGCGGCGCCGCACGCCGGGCCTCAGGCGCGAGGAGGTGGCCGAACTCGCGGGCATCGGCGTCGACTGGTACATCCGCCTCGAGCAGGGCAGGAGCGTCAACCCGTCCGTCACTACGGTCGATGCGCTGGCGCGCGCGCTTCGCCTCAGCAAGGTCGAGCATGCCCACCTCCGCGCGCTGACCCGCAGCGGCGATCGCCGCGCCTTCGCGCGCGAGACGGTGCCCGAGGCGATCCGGCGCCTGGTCGAGAGCCTGAAGCAGCCGGCCTATGTTACTGGCCGCCGCTGGGACATCCTCGTGTGGAACAAGGCCGCGGCGGA
>JAUXST010000721.1 GCA_030679805.1 Reyranella sp.
AGCCGCCCGGAGCCCGCTCCTCCAGTCCGGCATCAATCGAATGGTGAGTGTCCTCTTCTTCATCTTCGCCTCCTTATGGCGTCGACCTCGGCGATGAAGTCCTCGATCATCGTCTCGATGGTGGAGAAGACATAGGCACTCTCCCGGCCCATGACGTGCTTGTGGTCGCCCTTACCGCGCTCGTTGTCGAAGCCGACGATCCGCTTGCCGTTGACGACGTAGACCGCCCGATACTTGTACATGTGCCGGCTCGGGTCCACCGGACTCGGCACACGCCAGACCACGAACTCGATGATGTCACCTTCGGCGGTAACTTCCTTGAAGCGGGTAACGAGCGTTGCTGCCATGCTGATGGCGAGAATGCCAACACTTTCAGATGTTGTCAATTCGGCCAACGTTCGGCGAAGTGTGCTGCCTAAACCTTCAAGCTCTGCTGGACCGCGCGCGTCTCGCGCGCCTCATGAGCGAGCGGGGCGCTCGCGGTCCGGAAGATCCTGAGGTCCAAACAAAAACGGCGGCCCTTGGGCCGCCGTTTCCGTTACCGTTCGGTAGAGGCGTTACTCGCCAGCCGGCGCCGGCTCGACCTGCTTGTTCGAGATGTCCTCGCCGGTGGCCTGGTCGACCGCCTTCATGCTGAGGCGCACCTTGCCGCGATCGTCGACGCCCAGGACCTTGACCTTGACCTGGTCGCCTTCCTTGACGACGTCATTGACCTTGGCGACGCGGCGCGGCGCCAGCTCGGAGATGTGCACGAGGCCGTCGCGCGAGCCCAGGAAGTTCACGAAGGCGCCGAACTCGACGCACTTCACGACCTTGCCGGTGTAGATCACGCCGATTTCCGGCTCGGCCACGATGCCCTTGATCCAGTCGATGGCCTTCTGGCCGGCAGCGGCGTCGACTGCCGCCACCTTGATGGTGCCGTCGTCCTCGATGTCGATCTTGGTGCCGGTCTGCTCGGTGATCTCGCGGATCACCTTGCCGCCGGTGCCGATCACTTCACGGATCTTGTCCTTGGGGATCGTGAACTGGGTGATGCGCGGCGCGGTCGCCGCGACGCCCTCGCGGGCGCCGACCAGACCCTTGGACATCTCGCCCAGGATATGGATGCGGCCGTCCTTGGCCTGGCCCAGAGCGACCTTCATGATCTCCTCGGTGATCGAGGTGATCTTGATGTCCATCTGAAGGGCCGTGATGCCGTTGGTGGTGCCGGCAACCTTGAAGTCCATGTCGCCGAGGTGATCCTCGTCGCCCAGGATATCGGAGAGCACGGCGAAGCGCTCGCCTTCCTTGATCAGGCCCATGGCGATGCCGGCCACCGGCCGTTCCATCGGCACGCCGCCGTCCATCAGCGCCAGCGAGCCGCCACAGACCGACGCCATCGACGAGGAGCCGTTGCTCTCGGTGATCTCCGACACGACACGCACCGTGTAGGGGAACTTGTCCTTGGTCGGCATCATCGGACGCAGGGCGCGCCAGGCGAGCTTGCCGTGGCCGATCTCGCGACGGCCGGGCGAGCCCATGCGCCGCACTTCGCCCACCGAGTAGGGAGGGAAGTTGTAGTGCAGCATGAAGTGCTCGCGGTACTCGCCCTCGAGCGCGTCGATGATCTGCTCATCCTGGCCGGTGCCGAGCGTGACCACGACCAGCGCCTGGGTCTCGCCGCGGGTGAACAGTGCCGAGCCGTGGGCGCGCGGCAGGATGCCGACCTCGGCCACGATCGGACGGACGGTCTTGGTGTCGCGGCCATCGATGCGCTTGCCGGTGTCGAGCACGGCGTTGCGCACGACGTCGGCCTCGAGATTGCCGAACTGCTCGCCGAAGGCCGCCAAGGCCGCATCATCGCCTTCGAACAGCTTCTTGGCCTCGGCCTTGACGGCGCGGACATTGGTCTGCCGCAGCTGCTTGGCGGTCTCGCCGTAGGCCGTGGCGAGCTTGCCGCGCATCTCGGCCTGGAGCTTGGCGGCCACGGTCTTCGACGCTTCCGACGGATCGGTGAGCGGCAGCGGCTCCTTGGCGCAATGCTCGGCCAGCTGGATGATCGCGTCGATTACCGGCTGGAAAGAGCGATGGCCCTCCATGACGGCGCCCAGCATGACGTCCTCGGGCAATTCCTTGGCCTGGGACTCGACCATCAGCACGCCTTCCTTGGTGCCGGCGACGACGAGGTCGAGGGAGCTGGTGACGAGCTGGTCGCGCGTCGGATTCACGACGAACTTGCCGTCGATGTAGCCGACGCGGGCGCCGGCGATCGGGCCCATGAACGGCACGCCGCTGATGGTGAGCGCGGCCGACGTGGCGACCATGGCGACGATGTCGGGATCGTTCTCGAGATCGTGCGCGAGCACGGTCACGACGACCAGGGTCTCGTTGCGATAGGTCTCGTGGAACAGCGGCCGGATCGGACGGTCGATCAGGCGCGAGGTCAGCACTTCCTTCTCGCTCGGCCGGCCTTCACGCTTGAAGAAGCCGCCTGGGATCTTGCCCGCGGCGAAGGTCTTCTCCTGGTAGTTCACGGTCAGCGGGAAGAAGTCGAGGCCGGGCTTCGGCTGCTTCTCGAACACGACGGCAGCCAGCACCGTGGTACCGCCGTAGGTGGCCATCACCGCGCCGTCAGCCTGGCGCGCGACCTTGCCAGTCTCGAGGACGAGCTTGCGCCCGGCCCAATCCAGTTCCTTGCGAAAAACTTCAAACATCTCATTCATCCTTTCCATCACGGTCGTCCGCCCCCGTTTGGCGACAACCGCCCACTGGCGCCCTTGCGCCAGCAGGACCGGGTCAGGCCTTTGCTCTCGCCCCTGCCTTCCCGGTTACTGCGATGTCGCGTCAGCCGGCCGAATTCACGGGGACCGGACGACGCGACGCGAAAAGGCCCTGTCCTCAAGACAGGGCCGGTAGTTAACGACGCAGACCCAGACGCTCGATCAGCGAGTCGTAGCGCTTGCTGTCCTTGCTCTTGAGATAGTCGAGCAGACGGCGGCGCTGGCCGACCATCTTCAGCAGGCCGCGGCGCGAATGGTGATCCTTCGCGTGGCCCTTGAAGTGCTCGGTGAGGTTGGAAATGCGGGCGCTCAGGATGGCGACCTGGACTTCCGGCGAACCGGTGTCCGTTTCGGCCTGGGCATACGACTTGATCAGCTCCGCCTTGTGGGCGGCTGTAATCGACATCGGTTGTCTCCATGACTTAAAGGTTGAAAACGCGCACCGGCTGGAGGGAGACGCCGTCCGAACGGACCAGCGCCACCAGCTTTTCACCAGACTCGGCGCGAACCAATGCGCCGGACGGTGGTGCGTCCCGGGTCAAGAAGACAGGCTGGCCGTGGCGCAGCTGGTCCGCTTGGGCTTCCGTCAGGGCCAGCGCCGGGATGTCGTCCAGCGCGGTCACGACGGGAACCAAAGCCCCGAAGAGCGCGGGAATATGCCCGAGGGCCTCCAGCTTGGGAAGCGAAATGGCCTGCTCTTCCCGGAACGGCCCGGCGGCCGTCCGACGCAGTGCCGACAGGTGTCCGACGGTCCCCAGGGCGAGCGCGAGATCCCGGCCCAGGGACCGGATGTAGGTGCCCTTGCCACAGCCGACCACAAAATCTGCATGGTCCCTGTCCGGACGGGCCAGGAATTCCAGGCGGTCGATCCGCACCCGGCGCAGCTTCAGTTCGACGACCTCGCCGGCCCGGGCGAGGTCGTAGGCCCGCTGGCCGTCGATTTTTAGCGCCGAGAAGGCTGGCGGCCTCTGGTCGATCTCGCCCAGAAACGCCGCCAGGGCGCCGCGGATGGCGTCATCGGCCGGACGGACGTCGCTGGTGGCGGTCACCTCGCCTTCCGCATCCTCGGTCGACCGCGCCTCGCCGAACCTGAGCGTAAACCGGTATTCCTTACGGCCGTCCATGACGAAGGGGACGGTCTTGGTGGCTTCGCCCAGCGCGATCGGCAGCACGCCGGTGGCCAGCGGATCGAGGGTGCCGCCGTGGCCCGCCTTCTGGGCGCCGAACAGGCGGCGCACGCGGCCGACGGCCGGCGTCGAGCCCAGCCCCAGCGGCTTGTCGAGCACCACCCAGCCGTCGATCTTGTCGCCCTTCTTCCTGCGGCTCATCGGAGCGCGCCACTCCAGTGGCGCTCTTTGAGCGTCAGCCCATAGGCGAAGTTGCGCCACTGGAGTGGCGCGCTCCCTTGAGTAATCTCGCCCATCATGCGTCGCATGGCGTCCGTTTAGGCCGACAAATCGTTGGGCGCCAGCCGGCACTTCGGGCAGGCTCCCGGCTCATGACATCACGGCTGCAATCGGCACGCTTCAGGCTCCCAGTCCTTTTCGGGCTGTTCTTCCTCTCCGGTGCAGCCGCCCTGATCTACCAGACGGCCTGGCATCGCCTGCTCGGCCTGTTTGCCGGCGCCGACACCATCGCCGCCGCCCTCGTGGTGGGTGCCTTCCTCCTGGGACTGGGCATCGGCAGCCTGGCCGCCGGCCTCTTTGCCGACCGGCTGTCGCGCCGCGCCTCATTGATCGCCTTCGCGCTCTGCGAAGTGGGCATCGCTGTTTTCGCCGTTCTCAGCCCCTGGCTCTACTACGACGTCATCTACCTGAAATTCCTGCCGCTCGCCGCCTCGCGCGGCGTCATCTTCGCCGTGGTCTTCGCCGGATTGCTGTGGCCGACGTTCCTGATGGGCTGCTCGCTGCCCTTTCTTTCCAAGGCGGTGGTGAGCCAGATCGCGGGCTCGGCCAAGTTGATCGGCTGGCTCTACGGCCTCAACACGCTGGGCGCCGGTGTCGGCGCGTTCGTCGGCGGCTGGTACCTGATCGGCACCTTCGGCTTCGACAAGGCGATTTACGGGGGCGCGGCCCTCAACCTCGTCGTCGCGGCCGGCGGCCTGTTGCTCGCGCGCGGCCTCGACATGGCCGAGGCGGCTCCAGGCCCGAAACCCGCGGCGCTGCCGGATCCGGTCGATGGCGTGGTGTGGCGCTGGTCGCTGCTGGTGTTCATCAGCGGCTTTCTCATCGTGGCCCTGCAGATCGTCTGGTACCGGCTGATCGGCGTGCTGCTGCAGTCCAACGGCTACAGCTTCTCGCTGGTCCTGGCCGTCTTCCTGCTGGGCGACGCGGCGGGGCTTCTGGTCGGCGCGCGGACCATCGACCGCATCGCCGATCCGCGGCGCTTCTTCTTCCTGATGCAGGGCACGGCCACGACGCTGGCACTCTGCGGCGTCTGGTTCGTCTATCTCGGCATCGGCGCGGGACTGCTGCCGGCGACCTTTGTCGACCGGGACATCATGGGGCCGAACACGGCCAACCCGACGCTGATCGCCCTGATGCTGGCCGTGGTCGTGCTACCCGCGTCGTTCGTCATGGGGTTCTCCTTTCCGGTCGTGCAGAAGGCCGTGCAGCGCGACATTGATCGCCTCGGCAGCCGTGTCGGCATGGTCCAGCTCGCCAACATCGTGGGCAACAGCGCCGGCAGCCTGGTAGCCGGCCTGCTTCTGCTCGATCTCGTGGGCACCGCCGGTGCCCTGAAATTGCTGGTGGCGATCGGGCTGGCGTTTGCGGCCCTACAACTCTTCGGCACGCGCTCGACGCGCTGGGCCTACCTGCCGGCGGCGCTCCTGACGGCGGGCCTGGTGTTTTTTCCCGGCGACGAGGCCTTCTGGCGGCGCCTGCACGGCCTCACGGTCGAGAAGGCGATCGTCGCCGAGGACAAGACCGGCCTCAGCGTGCTGAAGCTCGACGACGCGCAGAGCGGCAAGCTCTACATCCAGGGTCATTCCCAGAGCCGATTGCCCTTCGACACCGTGCACGTCTTCCTGGGCGCCATCGGCCCGCTGGTGCACCAGGCGCCGCGTCGTGTCCTGGTGATCGGCTCCGGCACCGGCGGCACGCCCTACGCTGCCGGCCTTCATCCGGCGACGGAGAAGGTGCGGGTGATCGAGATCGTAGCGCCGGTGATCGAAACGCTGCGGACCTATGTCGGCCAAGGCGGCAAATCGGGCGTCGAGAGTCTTCTCGCCAACCCCAAGTTCGACATCGTCATCGCCGACGGCCGTCACGCGCTCGCCCTCGATGCGACGCGCTACGACGTCATCGAGGCCGACGCCATTCTGCCGAAGTCGGCGCTTTCCGGCCTGCTCAATTCCCAGGAGTTCTTCCGCCAAGTGCGGGCGAAACTGGCGCCGGGCGGCCTCTACGTTCAATGGGCGCCGACCGAACGCTCGATCGAGACCTTCCGCTCGGTCTTTCCCTACGTGACGATGGTGCACCCGGCGATGATCGGCAGTGACCGTCCGATCCCTTACGCCCGCGACAAGATTCTGGAACTGCTGCAGCGTCCCGACATCGACCTGCATCTGACGGGGGCGCGGATCGATCGCGGCGATCTCAGGAAATGGTTCGAGGAAAAGAAGGTCAAGGTGCTGAACGACGGCAAGACAGTGCCGGCGGCCTCGCCCAACACCGACTTCTTCCCGCGCGACGAGTACTACCTCAATCGTCCTTGATGTCGGGATCCTTGAGGTCGCGGGCGACGTCGGGCCGGCGCAACAGAGAGTCGATGCGCTCGGCCTCGTCGAAGGTGCGGTCGAGTTCGAAGCGGATGTCCGGCGCACTGCGCAGGCCCGCACTCTCGCTGACCCGGGCACGAAACCAGGGTGCAGCACGACGGAGCGCTGCCAGCAGCCGCTCCTCGTCCTTGCCGCCCAGCGGCACGACGAAGGCGGTGGCGTTGCGCAGATCGGGACTGACGCTGACCGCCGTCACCGTGATCGAGGCATCGCGCAGATCGTGATCGTGCATGTTGCCACGCTCGAGCAGCTGGGCCAGCAGATGCCGCAGTTCTTCTCCGACGCGGAGCTGGCGCTGCCCGGGAGCACGATTCTTTTCACGTTCAGATGAGCGACGCCGAGGCATTGACCGATCCCCCGCTGGGGGCGCGGCACTCCAGTGCCGCGTCTTCTTCTCAAGATCCATGATCGCGCGACTGGAGTCGCGCGCCCCCAGCCTAGAGGGTCGGCTTAACTTCCTCGATGTCGAAGCATTCGATCACGTCGCCGACCTTCATGTCTTCGTAGTTCTCGAACGCCATACCGCACTCGAAGCCGTGCTGGACTTCGCGGACTTCGTCCTTGAAGCGACGCAGCGTCTTCAGCGTGCCCTCGTGGATCACCACGTTGTCGCGCAGCAGACGGACCTTGGCGCCGCGCTTGACCATGCCGTCCGTGACCATGCAGCCGGCGACGTTGCCCGCCTTGGTGATGCGGAAGACTTCGCGGATCTGCGCGTTGCCGATAAGGGTTTCCTTGAAGGTCGGATCGAGCAGGCCGAGCATCAGGGCCTGCATATCCTCAGTCACCTTGTAGATGATGCTGTAGTAGCGGATGTCGATCTTGTCGCGCTTGGCGATCTCGCGTGCCTGCGGGTTTGCACGCACGTTGAAGCCGATGAGCAACGCACCCGACGCCTTGGCCAGCGTGATGTCGGCCTCGCTGATGCCGCCGACGCCGCTGTAGACCACCTTGGCCTCGACCTTCTCGGTCGACAGCCGCTGGATCGCCCCCGCCAGCGCCTCGGCCGAGCCCTGCACGTCGGCCTTGATCAGGACCGGCAGCTCCTTGGCCGTGCCGTCGCGGATGCCCTTCATCATTTCTTCCAGCGTGCCGCGGCCGCCGGCGACCTTGGCGAGCTGGTTCTGACGATCGCGACGCACGCGGAAGTCGGCGATCTCGCGGGCGCGAGCCTCGCTCTCGACGACGTGGAACTCGTCGCCCGCCTGCGGCGTGCCGTCGAGACCCAGGATCTCGACCGGAACCGACGGTAGCGCGCTCTGGACGGCGACACCGTGGTCGTCGATCAGACGGCGCACGCGGCCCCACACGGCGCCGGCCACCAGCACGTCGCCCACCTTGAGCGTGCCGCGCTGAACCAGCACCGTCGCCACCGAGCCGCGGCCCGGGTCGAGCTGGGCTTCGATCACGACGCCATCGGCCATCCGGTTGGGGTTGGCCTTGAACTCGAGCAGCTCGGCCTGCAGGAGGATCGCCTCCTCGAGCTTGTCGAGGTTGGTCTTCTTGGTCGCCGAGACCTCGATCGACTGGATTTCGCCGCCGAGCTGTTCGACCTGCACTTCGTATTGCAGCAGTTCGGTGCGCACTTTATTGGGATCGGCGCCGGCCTTGTCGACCTTGTTGATGGCCACGATCATCGGCACGCCCGCGGCCTTGGCGTGGGCGATCGCCTCCCGGGTCTGCGGCATGACGCCGTCGTCAGCCGCCACCACCAGGACGACGATGTCCGTCACCTTGGCGCCGCGGGCACGCATGGCGGTGAACGCCTCGTGGCCCGGCGTGTCGAGGAAGGTGATCTTCTGGCCCGAGGCCAAGGTCACCTGATAGGCGCCGATGTGCTGGGTGATGCCGCCGGCCTCGTGCGCCGCCACGTCGGTGGCGCGCAGAGCGTCGAGCAGCGAAGTCTTGCCGTGATCGACGTGGCCCATGATCGTGACCACCGGGGGACGCGGCTCGAGCGTCTCGTCGGCATCGACGGTCTCGGCGAGGCCGGTCTCGACGTCGCCTTCGGCCACGCGCTTGAACTTGTGGCCCATCTCCGTCACCACCAGCTCGGCGGTGTCGGCGTCGATCGCCTGGTTGATCGTGGCCATCACGCCCATGCGCATCAGCGTCTTGATGACGTCGGCGCCGCGTTCGGTCATGCGCGCGGCGAGATCCTGCACCGTGATGGTCTCGGGAATCGTGACCTCGCGGTAGACCTTCTGCTGGCCGTCGTCGGCATTCTGCTGGCGGCGCTCGCGCTCCAGCCGGCGGCGCATCTGCGCTGCCGAACGGCTGCGGAAGTCGTTCTCGCCCTCGACCGCGCGATTGACGTCGATCTTGTCGGAGCGGCGCTTCGGCACTTCGCGGCGGGCGCCCGGCGGCTGGGGCAGGCGCTTGTTGATGACGGGCCGCATCGGCGGCCGGCGCAGCAGCGTCGATGCAGTCGCCGGCGTGGTTGCCGGCATGCCGGGAGGCCGGCGTATGGCGGGAGCGGCCGGTGCCGCCACGGTCTGTGCGCCGGACTCGATCTCCTGCGCCTGGCGGGCGATCGTGGTCTGCGGCGAGGCGGTGGCCGCCTGGTCGAGACGCTTCTGCACCAGGACGTCGGCCTTGCGCTTGATCTCGTCCTCGGTCTTCTTGCGCACCTCTTCTTCGGCCAGGCGCTTGCGATGCTCCTCGTCGGACTTCTTGCGCGCTTCGTCCTCGATGGCGCGGCGGGCGGCGTCCACGGCCGCGCGCTGGCGCGCTGCCTCGGCGTCGCGATTGGCGTCGACCAGGGCGCGGGTACGCGCTTCCTTTTCTTCTTCAGTAAGGGTGCGCAGCACGATGCCACGACCGCCGGGGCCAGTTCCGCCGCCACCTGGGCGGGGAGGAGCGACGCGGGACGGCGGTGCAGGCGGCGGTCCGCCGCGCGACGGCGGGGCGGCCGGCGGGGCACTGCCCCCCAGCTTCAGGGTGCGGCCGGTCGGCGCCGGAGGCGGTGCTTCGGGCGCGGGCGCCGGAGCTGCAGCGACCGGGGCCGGAGTCGCGGGACCACCGACGCGCTTGACCGGCTTCTTGACCTCGACCGTCACCGCCCGCGTGCGCCCATGCGAAAACTTCTGGCGCACCTGGGTCGCGTCGCTCTTGGCCGCCGCGCCAGCGCGTGTCGCCGTCGAGAGGGTCAGGGGCTTGGTCGGCTTGGTCTGTTCGTTCTGGTCCGTCATGTCGGGTGTTGTCCTTGGTCCGCTCCGGCCCGTCAACCGGCGCTATTCAGTCGATAGCCACGCCACCGCGCCGCGCCGACCGCAATTCGTTGAATAAACTCGCCACCCGCGTCATCGCGGGCAACCGCTACATAAACCGCCTGCTCGCGGCCAAAGAGGCCGCCCAGCGCCGTCGAATCACCCAGCCGCACGATCGGCAGGCCGGTGGCGGTGAGCTTGCCCAGCCCGTCGCCGTCAGCCTCGTCTGCTACCACCAGCAGTCCCACCCGGCGCTGGCCGATCATCTGCTCGACCTTCACAAAGCCAGCGACGGCCCGGCCGGCGCGGCGCGCGCGGCCGAGATCGGCCAGCGGACGCTCCAGCAAAAGCCGTTCGACCCGCTCGGGCAGGTCGGCCGGCGCCTGCACGGCCGCCCGCGCGGCCTTGGCAAAGAGCTTCTTCTCCACGGCGCGCTCGAGCGCCGCCCGCTCCGCCCGCACCCACATGCCACGACCCGGCAGCCGCCGCGCCAGATCGGGCACGACCTCGCCTTCCGGGCCGACGACGAAGCGGATCATCCGCTCCGGCGTGTCTTCCGTGCCGGTGGCGATGCAGGTGCGCATCGGTCCCGGCGCGGCAGGCACCGTGAGGTCAGATTGGGTCATGGCGATGGCAGGGACCAAGGGCAGTGCTCTCCGTTCAGGCCTTGGCCGCTTCCGCGGCCGGAGCGGCCTCGTCAGCGAACCAGTGCTCGCGCGCCTTCATGATGATGGCGTTGGCGGTATCGTTATCCATGGCGCTTTCGCCGACGATTTCACGCAGTTCGTCGGAGGCGAGGTCGGCGAGGTCGTCGAGCGACTTCACGCCCTTGTCACCCAGCGCCACGATCATCGCCAGGGTCAGGCCCTCGGCGTTGCGCACTTCTTCGCTCACACCCAGCTCGGCGAGGCGCGAAGCGAGTTCGGCGTCACGCTTCTCGATGTACTCGCGGGCGCGGCGTTGCAGCTCGGTGGCAATCTCCTCGTCGAAGCCTTCGACGGTGGCGAGATCCTCGACGGCGGTCTCGGACACGTCCTCGACCGAGCCGTAGCCCTCGGCGACGAGCAGATGGGCGATCACGTCGTCGACGTCGAGCGCCAGCTTGAACAGCTCGGTGCGTTCGCGGGTTTCCTTCTGGCGACGCTCGCTCTCCTCGGTCTCGGTCATGATGTCGATTTCCCAGCCGGTGAGCTGGGAGGCGAGCTTGACGTTCTGGCCGCGGCGGCCGATCGCGAGGCTGAGCTGGTCATCGGGAACGACGACCTCGGTCTTGTTCTTCTCCTCGTCCATCAGCACCTTGCTGACCTCGGCAGGTGCCAGCGCGTTCACGATGAAGTTGGCGGTGTCCTGCGACCACGGGATGATGTCGACCTTCTCGCCCTGTAGCTCCTGCACCACGGCCTGGACGCGGCTGCCGCGCATGCCGACGCAGGCGCCGATCGGGTCGATCGAGCTGTCGTGGCTCAGCACCGCGATCTTGGCGCGGCTGCCGGGATCGCGGGCCACGGCCTTGATCTCGATGATGTTGTCGTAGATTTCCGGCACTTCCTGCATGAATAGCTTGGCCATGAACTGCGGATGGCTGCGCGACAGGAAGATCTGCGGGCCGCGCGGCTCCTCGCGCACGTCGAAGATGTAGGCGCGGACGCGATCGTTTACGCGCAAGGATTCGCGCGGGATCGTCTCGTCTCGGCGGATCACGCCTTCGGCGCGCTGCAGGTCGATGGTGATGTTGCCGTAGTCGACGCGCTTGACCACGCCCGACACGATCTCGCCGATGCGATCCTTGAATTCCTCGTACTGCCGCTTGCGCTCGCTCTCGCGCATGCGCTGGGTGATGACCTGCTTGGCGGTCTGGGCGGCGACGCGGCCGAAGTCGATCGGCGGCAGCTCGTCCGTCAGGAAGTCGCCGACCTGGGCCTCGGGATTGCGGCGCTGCGCTTCGACCAGCGGCACCTGGGTGTTCTCGTTCTCGATCGGGTCGGCCACCTGCATGTAGCGCAGCAGCTTGATCTCGCCGGTCTTGCGGTCGATCTCGGCGCGGATGTCGTGCTCCAGCCCGTACTTGGCACGGCCGGCCTTCTGGATGGCCTGCTCCATCGCCTCGAGCACTTCCTCGCGCTCGATGCCCTTCTCGCGGGCGACCATGTCGGCTACCTGCAGCATCTCCAGGCGCGGGATATCGGCAGTCGTTGCCATGTCTCTGTTCCTCTTTTTCTACCGTGTTCGTTCGTCGTCGTGTCTGTTCGTCGTTCAGTGAGCCTGTTCAGCGCCCTGTTGCGCGCGCTGGTGTTCCTCGATCAATGCATCGGTCATCTCGAGCTTGGCCCGGGTGACGGCCGACAGCGGCACGCCGGTCTCCTGGCCGTCCTCGAGGCGGAGCCTCACGATGTCGCCTTCCAGCCCCAGCAGGGTGCCCTTGAAACGGCGGCGGCCGTCGACCGGCTCGGCGGTCTCGAGACGGGCGACGTGGCCCGCCCAGCGTGAATAATCCTTGGGCCGGGTCAGCGGGCGGTCGATGCCGGGCGAACTCACTTCCAGCGTATAGGCGCTGGAGATCGGATCCTCGACGTCGAGCACTGCAGATAGTGCGCGCGACACCACGGCGCAATCCTCGACGTCCAACGGCCGGCCATCGGCCGGTTCGACCCTGATCTGCAGGGTGCCACCGCGGCTCAAATGGACGCGAACCAGCTCGTAGCCCATGCCGACGATGGTCGGGGCAACGATGTCTTCGATTCGGCGCAGCAGATCGGTCACGCGGGCGATGCTTCTCGACGTTTGGGGGCCGCGGGCTTTCGGCAAATGAAAAGAGCGGGTTTGTGGCCCACTCTTTTTGTTTGGTTCGTCCCGCGAACCCGATGAGGATGGCGCGGATATAGGCGCAGTATCGCCAACTGGCAAGCTTTTCCCGCAACCCGAGCAGCTTTCGACCATGCCCGAAAACCGCCAG
>JAUXST010000724.1 GCA_030679805.1 Reyranella sp.
CGCCGCCCGATCCCGAGGTGAACTGCGAGAACAATGTCGAACCGATGCCGACGATGACGGCCAGCACCAACACCTTCACGCCGGAGGAGACGACGTTGCCCAGCACACGCTCGGCGAGGAACGCGGTCTTGCCGAAGAGCCCGAAGGGGATCAGCACAAAGCCCGCCAAGGTCGTCAGCTTGAACTCGATCAGGGTGATGAAGAGCTGGACGGCGAGGATGAAGAAAGCCAGCAGCACCACCACCCAGGCAAAGAGCAATACAGCGATCTGGATGAAGTTCTCGAAGAAGCTGACAAAGCCCATCAGCCCGGAGATCGAGTCGAGGATCGGCCGCCCGGCATCGAGACCGACCTGGGCGACCCGCCCCGGGCGCAGGAAGTCCGCCGCCGACAGGCCGGTGCCGGAGGCTTTTAGGCCCAGACCCGCAAAGCTTTCGAAGACGATACGGGCCAGGCTGTTCCAGTTGCCGATGAGGTAGGCGAAGACGCCGATGAACAGGGTCTTCTTGACGAGCCGCGCGCCGACGTCCTCGTCCCTCCCCCATGCCCAGAACAGCGCGGCCAGCGTCAGGTCGATCGCGGCCAGCGTCGCCGCCAGGAAGCCGACCTCGCTGCCCAGCAGCCCGAAGCCGCTGTCGATGTAGCTGGTAAAGACTTCGAGGAACCGGTCGATGACGCCTGTGCCGCCCATTGGCTCTTACTCCGTGCACCGGGCCCACGAGTCGGCGGGCTCACTCATGGAACATCCGGACGGTCGAGGGCTGATAACCCTGATTGAGCGTGAGGAAGCGCCGGAGCTGTTCCCTCGCCTGATCCTGCGCAGCAACCCGCGCGGCCGCTTCGAGGCTCTGGGCCCGGCCCTGCGCGGCGATGGCTGCCGTCAGGTCGGCAAGCTGCTGTGCCTGAAGCGCGAGGAGCTGATTGCCGGCCTGGGCCGCCTCCAGCGCCCCTGCTGCGCCCTGGCTCCCATCGACGAGCGCGGACATCTCGTTCCGATTGGTGTCGAGATTGCCAACCACCGTCGCCTGGATGCGCAGTGCGTCCTGCAGACCCGCCACCGAATTCTGCCAGCGTACTTGCGCATTGGCGATCAGTGCGTAATCCGACTGGTTCGCCGACGCCGGCGCATAGGTCGTCGAGAACGCCTGATCGATCTGCTGGACGTCGTAGGCGATGTTCTGCGCCTGACCAAGCAATTGCCGGGTCCGCCCGATAGATTGCTGCAGCTGCTGCAGCGAGGAGTACGGCAGGCTCGTGAGATGACGCGCCTGGTTGATCAGCATCTGCGCTTCGTTCTGAAGCGACAGGATCTGGTTGTTGACCTGCTGCAAAGTGCGCGCGGCCGTCAACAGGTTCTGCGAATAGTTGCTGGGATCGAAGACGGTCATCTGAGCGGTGGCCGGCAGCGCGCCGCCCCCGATGATGACGGCGGTCGCGAGCGCGATGCCGAAACGACGGATAGAGATCATGACGCTTCTCCTGCGCTGAGGTCGCGGATGAGGTCGGCGGCCCAGGCGACGCCGCGGGCTGAGAGCCAGCCGCCGAGAAAGCCCTCGCGGCCGTGCTCGACGAGGATGCGTTCGATCAGGGCCTGGTCGGATTTCGAGGACGCTGCGGTCAGGGCGAGCGCTACCTCGCCGAGGCCGAGCTCGAAGAGGCGGTTGCCGCGGCGGGACTGGCAGTAGTAGTCGCGCTTGGGCGTCGCTCGCGCGAGAATCTCGATCTGGCGGTCGTTGAGGCCGAAGCGGCGATAGATGGCGGTGATCTGAGGCTCGATCGCCCGCTCGTTCGGCAGAAAGAGACGGGTCGGGCAGCTCTCGATGATGGCCGGGGCGATAGCGGAGCCATCAATGTCGGAAAGCGACTGCGTGGCGAAGACCACCGAGGCATTCTTCTTGCGCAACGTTTTTAGCCATTCGCGCAGCTGGTCCGCAAAACCCTTGTCGTCGAGGGCC
>JAUXST010000731.1 GCA_030679805.1 Reyranella sp.
GTCACCACCAGGCGCGGGCCGCCCTCGGACAGGCCGAAGTCGGTGCGCGAGGTGCCGCCGTCGAGGAAGCCCGCGCCGCAGACGAAATCGACCTTGGGCACGAAGGCGCCGCGGTCGTGGCGGGTCATCATGATGTAGAAGCGCCGCGACAGGCCGCAGAGCGCGCTGATGCCCACCGTGCCAGGGCCGCGCAGGCGGGGCTTCGCATGATCTCCGACGCACACGGTGTTGATGTTGCCGAAGCGGTCGGTCTGCAGCGCGCCCAGGATGGCGAAGTCGAAGAAGTGAACCTGCCAGTCGATGAAGTCGATCATCTGCGGGAGGTCCATCACGGCCTCGGCCACCGCGATGTTCTCGGCGTCGGCGGCAGGACGGACGATGCCTTCGGTCGGGTTGGTCATGCCGCCGGGCCCCGACACCCACCAGAGATGCGGCGCCTGGCGCTGGCGCGCGAGGTTGCAGGCCGCGACCTGGATATCGGAGTTGGTGCCGACGATGGCCTTCTCGCCGTCGGCCATGTCGCGCGACAGCAGCACGGCCAGCATCTCGCCCATGGCGAAGCTATTGGTGGTTACGGGCATTTCCTGAATCCTGATGGGGGTGGCTGGGGCATGTCATGTCGAGGCGACGTCGAAGATCGTTTTGGCAATTCCCTCTCCACTCAAGGCGTAGGTGAGTGCCTCGCGGTAGCGGTCGAACGCAAAGGCGCGGCCGGCCGGCGGAACGAGCCGCCCCTCGGCGACCCAGGCGAGCAGTTCGTCGAATTCCCGTTGGGCTTCCGCTGCCTCGAACACGGCGGCGAACTGGCGATAGTCGACACCGACCAGCGAGGCGCCCTGGAGCAGCGGCAGGTTGACGGGCAGGGTGGGGATCTCCCCTGAGGCGAAGCCGATCACCAGATAGCGTCCGCCCCAGTTGAGCGAGCGAAAGGCCGGCTGCAGCAGTGGCCCGCTGACGGGATCGAACACGACGTCGATGCCGCCGGGCACCGCCTCCTTCAGCCGGTCGCGCCAGCCAGCGGGCTCGCGGTCCAGCGTGATCTCGGCGCCGCTCCGCGCGGCCAGTGCGCGCTTCTCGGGTGTCGACGCCACCGCGACGACGCGGGCGCCCAGCAGTTTGCCGACCTGGACCGCGGCGCTGCCGACGCCACCCGCGGCGCCGATCACCAGCAGCGTCTCGCCCGGCTTGATGTGCGCACGATCGCGCAGGCCATGGAGCGCGGTGACGTAGTTGACGCGGAAGCCCGCGGCCTGGTCGAACCGCATGCCGTCCGGAATCCGGCTGACGGCCGATACTGGTGCGACGGCGTATTCGGCGAAGCCGCCGCGCACCTGCGCCAGCACGCGGTCGCCGGGCACGAATCCCGTGACGCCGCTGCCGACTGAATCGATCCAGCCCGAGACCTCGCCGCCCGGGACATGCGGCAGCGGCGGCTTGACCTGGTAGCGGCCGAGCGAGACCAGCGCGTCGACATAGCCGACGCCGCAGGCGGCTATCCTGATGCGCACGTCGGCGGGGCCTGGCTCGGGCACGTCGAGTTCGACCACGCGGTAGCTGTCGATCGAGCTGAGATCGTCGGCCTGGATCGCCTTCATCTGTTTGATTGCCATGTTCGGTTCAATTCGCGAGGCCAAGCCGCACCGGCAGCGCCTTGAAGCCGCCGACCAGGTTGGCGTGGATGCGCTGGACCTCGCCCGCCAGTTCGATGCTGTCGACCCGGCGGACGAAGGCGCGGAGAAACGTCGTGAGTTCGAGGCGGGCCAGCGACAGGCCGAGGCACATGTGGCCGCCGAAGCCGAAGGCGAG
>JAUXST010000733.1 GCA_030679805.1 Reyranella sp.
ATCGCCTTCATCTTCGGCGCCGGCATGATGGGCTCGACCTACGTCATTCCGGTCTTCGTGCAGACCATGGTGGGCTTCACGCCGCTGCTCGCCGGGCTGATGATGATGCCGGCCGGGCTGATGCTGGCCTTCATCTTTCCCCTGGCCGGCCGATTGTCGGACGCCATGCCGGGCTCGTTCATGATCATCGGCGGCCTGGTGCTGTTTGCCCTGGGCTTCGGGCTGATGGTCGGCGCCGACGCCGACACGACGTTCTGGACCCTGGTCGGCATGGTGATGGTCTCGCGGCTCGGCCTCGGCTTCATCAATCCCAGCCTCAATGCCTCGGCGCTGAAGGCGCTGCCGCCCGACAGGGTGCGCCAGGGCGCCGGCGTCGCCAACTTCATGCGCCAGCTCGGCGGCGCCTTCGGCATCAATTTGATCGTGGCCTTCTTCGAGGTCCGCACGCGCTTCCATGCCGATGCGCTCACCGCCACCCAGGACTGGGGCAACCGCACCACCGAGCGCCTGCTGACCCAGATCGAGCAGCTCATGCAGCGCTCGGGCCTGCCGTTCCAGCAGCAGAAGACGGCGGCGCTGGAGTTCCTCGGCCAGATGGTGAATGCCCAGGCCCAGATGCTGGCCTTCTCCGACACCTTCATCGTGATCGCCATCGTGTCGCTCCTGGCCCTGATCCCGGCGGCGCTGCTGTCGCGCTCGCAGCAGCCGGTGCGTCGGCTCGCCTGGCGCTAGGCGCCGCCGAGGTCCCAAGGTGGCAGATCGAGGCCCGTTGAGTCGGGTTTTGACTCTGGCGGGACCTCCATATTAGCTTTTCGCCATCAGTCCTCCTCTCGATGATAAATGAAGTGAGAGCTAACGCCTCGGCCATCGAGGCAGGACCAGGGGAGAGCCATGTCTCGGATGCGCTCGGAACAACTCACCAAAGCTCTCGGCCGCGCGGTCGCCGCGGTTTGGGGAGATCTGCCGGTCAGCGTGCAGCACGAATTGTTCGAATCGGCCGTGCGACTGTCAGGCTTAGGCGCCCGCGAGCAGCTGGCCATCTTCCTGCATCATCGGCATCCCAGAACGATCGATGGCGGAAAGCTGGCGCGTGCGGTGCCCGAGCCGGATAGCCTGGGCGGGTAACGCCTCTTTCAACTTGGGATCGAACAGATGAAGCCGATTCCGCTGGGAGCCACAGGAACGGCGACATTGCGCGTGCGGCCCGAGCACCTCGCCAATCGATTCAAGGACGCCATGCTGCCGCAGGTGTTTGCGACGCCTGTGATGATTCTTGTCATGGAGAACGCCGCCCTCAATGCCATCAAGCCATTTCTGGAGGCGGGCGAAAGCGCGGTCGGAATCGCGGTGAATGTAAAGCATCTCGCCGCCACGCCATTGGGCCACGACGTACGCGCGACGGCCGAGATCATCGCCGTCGACGGAAGGCGCATCGACTTCGAGGTTTCGGCGCGCGACGGCAAGGAGGAGATCGGCAGGGGAAGCCACCAGCGGATCGTGATCGATCTTCGGTCGTTCAACGAGCGACTTGCCCAAAAAAGCCTGAAGTAACCAGGCCGTCAGCGGCCGGCGTCTCGGCCAGCCAGAGCCGCGCCTCCCCGGCGGCACAGTCCCCGGCCTTCAGGCTGGTGAGTGCGCGCACCAGCGCTCAAATACAGCTCGTCGAATGCGCGGTTTTCATGAAGGCGCGCATGGATGCGATCAGCACCGAGGTGCGGTGCGGGTACGGTAGCCGTCGTAGTACTGGCTTCCGCAGACGACCTGCTGCTGAACGACGTCGTCACGATACCCGTTCTGGCCGCGGTTCGTCACTGTCACCGCAGTATAGCGACGGCCGTCACCCTGGTTGTACCAGCCCTGATTACCCTGCTGATTGCCGTAATAGTAGTTCGGCGCAGGCTGCGAATAGCCATACGCAGGTGCGGGACTGTAGTAGCCGCTATTGTACGGGTTGCCGTAGCCCGTCGGTGCCGGCTGATAGTAGCCGCGCGGTGGGGCAGAGCCGTCGCCTTGGCACGCCGCCCCCGTGATGCCGATGCCCGCAACGAGCATCAGTTTCACAAAGAGCCTCGACATCTCGATTCCTCCAAGCCAGGAAGTTCGAACGCCCCCAATTCGCTCGAACATTCTGTCCTTCTGAAGGCGAACAACGGTCTGGGGGTCGAATAGGTTCCCGTCTACCGCTTTGGCGCAACCAGGCCTGGGAGGCCCGGTAGCGCCTTCTCGGCGGATGCATTGGAGGAGTGCCACGAGTGGCGGGTCAGGCCCGATCGAGTGGTCAACGGCGGCCTGACCGATTGCGACGCTCGAGCAGCTCTGCGACGTCCTGGCCGAGGCGGACCAGATACCGCCGGGTCTCGAGCTCTGCTGTCGGGCCGTCTCCCGCAACCACGGCGGCGACAAACGCTGCGTGTCCGGCTTTGACGAAAGAGGGCAGGTCACGGGCACCGAAGGCGACCCTGATAAGGAAGTCGCTGCGGTCCCAGAACGACTCGCCGATCCCCGTACTCAGGCGCGAGCGCGCCAGTTCATGCAACATTTCATAGCGCCGGCGGTTTCGCTGCCGAAGATCAACGAAGCGGGCATCTGGCTCATCTGGGAGGCCAGCGGTGGATGCCAAGGTGGCGCACCGGCGGCCGAAATGGTCCGCCTCAACGGCCGAGCGCCGCTCGGCGGCCAGGCGGGCGATGACGCCCTCGGTGGCCCCGAACAATTCGTAAAGGTCCTTCACTTCCGCCGGAACAGGGCTGACCACGCGGCAGCCAACCTGGGGCAGGATTTCCAGAAGACCCTCGACCGAAAGACGGCGGATCGCGTCGGTGACCGGCGCGCGACTTATCGAGAGGACCCGACCGACCGCTTCGGACGAAATCTGGTCACCGGGGTCCAGCCCCCCGCCGAGCAACAGGCCCTTCAGATAGGCATAAGCCAGATCGTGCAGCCGGGGGGCGCCCCGCCACAGCGCTTCCGAGGCATCCGGCAAAACGACATTGAGGGTTGTTCGCATGGTGCCTATACTAACATACTAGTATGACACCTCAAGTTCACACCACTTGTGGAGAAGAGCGATGTATGACCCCGCGAACGCGCAAAAGATCGTCGAGGCCCTGAAGGAAACCGAGGCCCAGTCCGAGGCTGACCGTCAGCTCAGTGTGCGCGCCGTCGAACTCCTTCATCAATCCGGCGTTACCCGGATCGTGGCGCCGGCCGCCTATGGCGGTTACGAGTTGCCGGTGCGCGCCCTGGTTGAAGCCGAGCGTACGATCGCGCACGGCAGCACGGCGGCATCGTGGGTCCTGATGGTATGCGCGGCCCACACTTTCATTGCCGGGCGCATGCCGCGCCGCGGACAGGATGAAATCTTCGGCGGCCATCCCGGCATGTTGATTCCCGGCGTGCCGTCGCTGCGGGGGACATGC
>JAUXST010000737.1 GCA_030679805.1 Reyranella sp.
GCTCGTTCGCGACCATCACGCTCGCCGAGTCCGCTCCCAGGGCGGAACGGACCTTGTCGGCCTCGTCGTGGCCGACGCAAACGATCCATCGATACTGGTCGAGATTCAGGTCCCCGATCCAGCGACTGATATGGCCACTCAAATCGACCCCGCGTTCCTTCATACACGCGACAGAGCGGTCATTGGCGGGACGGCCTGCCAACTCCTTATGCACGCCAGCACTTTCGACCAGGAAGCTGGCGCCAAGGTGCTGCTGAAGCACCGCCTGCATCATCGGGCTGCGGCTGATGTTGCCAACACAGACACAGAGAACCTTTTCCATCGTCCGATGATGATCCCAGGGCTCACGCCGTCAAGTTCCGAGATGGGTCGATACTTCGCGTTGGCCCGCCGCCCGACCTCGGATGCTTCAAGCGGCTCGACGGCTGACATGCAGAGCGACACCGGTGATGAGAGTCCATGTCCGCTTATGGCACTTCTCCGACATTGCAGGACAACAGGACAAAGTCCGCCAACGAGTACGAAGGAGACGTTGCTAAATGATCGACCGTGACCCGAAAGCACGCGCAAAGAGCGAACATGATGCGGGAGGATAATCACGGACAGGCACAATTAACCGTCCCCAGTCCGCGTCCCCCGTCGAAGCCTGTGAGGTCAAAAATTTAGCGAGATCAGCGCAGTAGGCCGGCCAGTAGGTTCTTGCACAACCATCCCTCGGGCGATCCCAAACCGTCGCGCGACGACATCGAGATAACGAAGGAAATTCGCAAAGCAGCCGAAGCGCTTGGCATTTCCATCCACGACCACCTGGTGATCGGGCGCAAGGGCCACGCGAGCTTCAGGAGCCTGGGGCTGCTGTAGGCCGTGACTTGCCAAGTGAGCGCTTCGTGCGTGCTCGCTTCCAGTCGCCTCTGGCTCCTCTTTCCGCTGCAAGTAAACGAGTTGGGCTTGCCCAATGCCATAGAGCACGTAGGCTCGCGATCTTTCCTGCAGAGCCCTCGCAATCCACGCGAGCGTCGGATATCCAACACGACATTGGCGGGGATCGCCAATCCCGGCCGCAAGGGCCACGCGAGGCAAGCGGCACCCAGCCCGCCCCGCGACAAACAATATTGACATGAGTCAATGCGACGGCGGTTCGGCCAGCGTCTCATGCGCATCGGCATGGAGACGATCGTTATGAACGATTCGAGGGGATTGCCGTACCGGCTTCGGCTGCCCGGCCCGACGGCTGTTCCGGACCGCGTTCGCCAAGCGATCGCCGGCCTCGTGGTCGATCATCATGGCCCGGAGTTTCATGCCCTGGTCGGCGAGATCCAGAGCCGGATCCGTCCGATCTTCGGCACCCGCGGCAAGGTGCTGGCGTTCGCCGGCTCTGGTACGGCCGCCATGGAGGCTGCACTCGCCAACGTCGCGCCGCTCGGAACGCCGGTGCTGGTGGTGGCGAACGGCCAGTTCGGCGTGCGCTTCGGCCAGATCGCGCGAGCGCTGGGCTGCGCGGTCGAGATGCTCGAGGTGGAATGGGGCACGGCGCCGGATCCGGCGGCTATCCGCCAACGGCTGGAGCAGCGCGACTATTCCGTCCTGTGCGTCACGCACAACGAGACCTCGACGGGTGTGACGGCCGATCTGCCGGCGATCGGCGAACTGACGAAGGATCGCGCGACCCTGCTGCTCGTCGACTCGGTCAGCGGCCTGGCGGGCTTGCCGGTCGAGCAGGATCGCTGGCATCTGGATCTCGTGATCGGAGCGTCGCAGAAGGCATTCATGTGCCCGCCCGGCATCGGCCTGGTCGGCGTCGGCGCCAAGGCCTGGGCGGTCATCGAGCGCGGCCACGGCGGGCGGTTCTTCTGGGATTTCCGCAAGGCGAGCGTCGCGCTCGACAAGATGGAGAGCGCGTTTACCCCGCCGGTGTCGCTGCTGGCCGGGCTCGCCGAAGCCTTGCGCATGATCGACGAGGAGGGTTTCGCCAACGTGCTGGCCCGCCATCGCCGCCTGGCTGCGGGACTGCGCGCCGGCCTGGCGGCGCTCGATTTTGCGCCGTTCCCGCGCGAGGCGCCGTCCGACACCGTAACGGTCATGCGCATGCCCGAGGGGCTCGATGGCAACGCCATGATCCGAAGGCTCTACGAGGGCTACCGGACCGTGATTGCCGGTTCGCGCACCTCCCTGTCGGGCAAGCTGATCCGCATCGGCACGATGGGTTACGTGAGCGAAAGCGACATCCTGACCGATCTCCACTACATCGAGCGCGCGCTGGCCGATCTCGGTCGCGCACCTCGCGAAGGCGTCGGCATCGCGACCGCCGCGGCGACGTTCGCGCGACTGCCCGCCGAGCGACGAGCGGCTGCCTAAACCGAGACGGGTCCGGCGAAAGGACGTTGGCGAGGTTCCTGCGCGATCACCGCCGGCATCATGCGTGGACAGGACGCTGTTTCGACAAGGCATAGTCGAGCTGTGCGGCATTCGGGCAGAAGGCCCGGCATTCCGTTTCCTCGATGCTGAACAGCCATTCGCGGCACTGACGCTTGTTTGGGCACGTCGTGCAGATCCACGTCATATCGCGCAGGCTCTCGATAGGCAGTTGAGCAGCATCAACACCAAGCCGAGCGAGCATTTGGTCCAGCAGTTCTCCAGAGCCATCACATCCTGCAATCAGGGACTCGATCTGCGAACGCGCGATGCCGACATCCGCCAGAACGGCATCGAGGGACCCCATGGCCGCGAGCTGCGCGAGTTCGCGTTTCAGCTGCCTGCGCTTGCGCCCGACATCGATGCGGTGAGAGATCGTTCGCCGGAAATCCTGGAACGTCGTCATGACCCTTCCCTCCCTTCGTCGAGGTGCCGCGCGAGGCCACGGTTGAAGAAGGCCGGCGGCAAAGTCATTTTGAATTAAAATGATCGCGGCAGCTGCGGTTCGCCTTGACCCAGATCAATTTGCGAGCAAAGCGGCGCGAACATAATTTACATGGAATGCTGCCGTCTTGAGCGGTTCGCCGCGACATTCGGCGAACGTCCGAACGACAGGCTCGCCAAGGCGCCGGGATGGAGGCCGCGGCCCGGGCTGCGAACCTCCGCAGGGTTGCGAATGCCGGTCGAGGGCGATTGACGGATTTCGCGGGCGCGTGGCACCCGCGCGGGCTTGTGCTAAGGTATCGCTAGGTGAGCCTCGCGATGACCTGCATCGGCTGCGGTTTCGACTTATCGGCAAATTTTGCCTTCTGCCCACGGTGCGGGCGCCGACAGGCCGCCGCCTGCGCGAGTTGCGGCTCTTTTTGCGAGGCCGATTTCGCCTTCTGTCCGCGCTGCGGCGTGGCTCGGGAGCCGGCATCCGCCGGGGTAGCGCCCGCCGAGCGTGCGCAACCCTTGCCGGCGGCGAGATCGGACGGCCCTCAGGAAGAGGCAGATCGACGGCAAGCGACCATCCTCTTCGCCGACGTCAGCGGATTTACCTCGCTGTCCGAACGCCTCGATGCCGAGGAGGTCCGCGCGTTCCAAAGCGCACTGTTCGAGTCGCTCGCCCAGGCGATCACGCGCTACGGCGGCTTTGTGGTGAAGTTCCTCGGCGACGCCGTCCTTGCCCTCTTCGGCGCGCCGGTCGCCCATGAGGACGATCCCGAGCGGGCTCTCGACACGGCGCTCGACATGCTGACCCGCGCCGCGGCTCTGAGCGAGCAGTGGGCCCGGCGTATCGGCCAGCCGGTGACCCTGCACATCGCCGTGCACACCGGGCCCGTCGTGGCCGGCAGCTTCAGCGCCGCCGCCAGCGCGGCCTACGATGTGAGCGGCGACACTGTGAACACGGCCGCCCGACTTCTCGGGGCGGCAGCACCAGGTACGATCCTGGTGGCGGCTTCCACCCATGCCCTGACCCGGCATCGCTTCGCCTTCGAGCCCGCCGGCGAACTGGCGTTGCGCGGCAAAGCCGAGCCGATGGTCGTCCACCGACTGCTCGGCGCGCTCGCCGAACCCCAGTCGGCGCGCGGACTTGCGGCCTACGGGCTTGCGTGCCCCATGGTGGGGCGCTCCGAGGAACTCAACCAGCTGCTCTCGGCCTTCGACAGCATGCAGCGCGGCCAGGCTCAGGTCGTGAGCCTGGCCGGCGAGGCAGGCACCGGCAAGTCGCGGCTTATTGCAGAATTCCTGGTGCGGCTCGATGAGGATGGTCATTTGGCCGGCACGGCCGTCCGCCGGGCGGCCTGCTCGTCCCTGGGCGAGCCGGCGTACGGCGTCTTTGCGGCGTTGTTCCGCGAGGGCTACGGCGTGGCCCCTGACGACTCGCTCGATGTGGCGCGGCAGAAACTGGCGGAAGGCCTCAGTTCGCTGGGCGCCCAAGCCGAGATCGCCCAGACGATCACGCCGGTGCTGAGTTACCTGCTCGGCGTGGCGGAGGCACACACCCCCGACCTCGATCCCGAACAGCTCAAGCGCCAGATCGCCCTGGCCGCACGGACGCTGGTCGAGCGGCGCCTCGAGCGGGGGCCGCTCGTGGTTGTCGTGGAGGATCTCCACTGGGCCGATATGGCCTCGGTCGACCTGCTTCGAGACATCGTCGACCATCTGGCGGATCGGCGTTTGATGATGGTGGTCTCGCAGCGGCCCGACGCGCGCCCTCTCCTGATGGCCCAGGCCGCGCAGACGATGATCCGGCTCGCCCCGCTCTCCCCGGATGAGATCCGGGCGCTGCTGAGCGGCCTGTTCGGTTCGCTGGACGAACCCGCTTTCGCACGGGTCCGCGATCTCATCGTGACGCGAGCCGGCGGCAATCCGCTGTTCGTCGAGGAGATCGTCCGCAGCCTGGTGGGCACCGGCGCGCTCGTCCGCCAGGGCGATCGCTGGACCTGTACGGGAGGCAGCGAGGCGGCGAACATTCCGACCACGCTGCACGGCCTGCTCCTCTCCCGCGTCGACAAGCTCCCGGCCGGCACAAGGCGCGTGCTCCAGGCGGCCTCCGTGCTGGGCGTGATGTTCGACGAAGTGCTGCTCCAGGCCGTCGCGACCGGCATCGAGGATGCCGGGGCGGCGCTCGACAGTCTCGTCGGGGCCGACCTTGTCCAGGAAGTGGGGGATGGCCGCGACGGCAGACGATATCGGTTCACGCACGCGCTCGTGCACGAAGTGGTCTACGAGAACCTGCTCCTTTCCCGCCGCAGCGAGCTGCACGAACGCGCCGGCCGCGCGCTTGAACGAGCCGTCGGTCAATCGCCTTCGCGACTGAGCGATCTCGAAGCGCTGGGCCATCACTGGAGCCTCACGTCGGACAAGGCCAGGGGCGCGCGCTACCTGACGGCGGCCGGCGACCGGGCGGGCGCCGTCTACGCCAACGATGATGCCATCCGCCACTACGAGCGTGCCCTGCGCACGCTCGCCACCTGCGAGGCCTGCGATGACCAGGTGCGGGTGGTGCGCGAACGGCTGGCGGATCTTCTGACGCTGACCGGAATGCGGGCCGCGGCACTCGTGCACCATGAGGTCGTGCGTCAGGAACTCGAGGCGACAGGAGATCGAGCCGGCGCCGCCCGCCTGCATCGCAAGATCGGAGGACTGCATTGGGAGGCCGGCGATCGGGAACGCGCCAGGGCCTGCTTCGAGTCGGGCATCGAGCAGCTTGGCGAGGACGGCAACCCCATCGAGCGCGCCCAGCTCTACCAGGAGATCGGCCGGCTAGCCTTCCGCGCCGGCGACAACGCAGGCGCCATCACCTGGGCCGAGCGTGCGCTCGTCGAAGCGGCGAAGGAGGAAGGCACCGCTCCTGATCCGGAGCGCGCCCGCGAGACGGCGGCCATGCAGGCGCAGGCCTACAATACGCTGGGCGTGGCCCTTGCACGGACGGGCCGCCTCAAGGAGGCAGTCGACAAGATCGAGCAGAGCATCGGGCTAGCCGAGCTGCACGGTCTTCTGCAGGCCACCTGCCGCGGCTACACGAACCTCGGCGTGCTCTACAGCTCGCTCGATCCGCCCCGGGGTATCGAGACCTGCCTGCAGGGCCTCGAAACCGCCAAGAAAGTCGGCGATCTCGGCTTCCAGTCGCGGCTATATGCCAACCTTGCGGTCGCCTACTGCGCGCTGACCGACCGCTGCGAGGCGGAGGGCATCGAGGCGGCGCAAAGGGCCATCGACCTCGATCGCCGGCTGGAGCTGCTCGATCACCTGGCGGTGCCGCTGATCGTCCTGGGCCAAATTCGCCAATGCCACGGCGATCATGCCCTCGCCTTTGCCTCGTACCAGGAGGCGTTGGTGCTCGCCGAGCGGGTCGGTGAGCCGCAGCTTCTGTTCCCCTGCTACGATGGACTTGCTACTCTCTACCTCGACACCAGCAACGTCGCGATGGCCGAAGTCTACCTGGCGAAAGCCCAGGCGGTGTGCGAGCGGGCCGGTGTCGAGCCCGATGCGCTTCTGGTCCTGCCGTTTCTCTGTTAGCCCATTCGCTGTTAGCCCATAGGCAGACGGGGGGTTTACATGGTCGCTATCGAATTGCCTCCAACAGCTTCCCCCGGCGAGCCGGCGCCAGACTTCGCGCTTCCCGCAGTGGACGGAACCGGCATCGTCTCCCTGGACGACTATCGGGGAAGGAGCCCGTTGTTCCTCTCCCTGTTCGTTGGCCTGTGGTGCCCGTTCTGCCGACGGGCGATTGCCCAGATGGCAACGATCGAGCAGGCGCTCAAGGCGGCGGGAGTCGAGACGCTCTGCATCGTAGCGACGCCGCCCGAGAACGCCCGACTCTATTTCAAGTATCGCCCGACCCGCCTGCGCCTGGCGTCCGATCCCGGGCTCACCACGCACCGGGCATACGGCGTTCCGAAGCCGGAGCCGACGCCCGAGCTCATGAAAGAGATCGAAACAATCCGGATCAACCCGGAAGGAATTTTCCCCGAGCCGCTACCGCTTGAAGAGGCGGCCGCGGCCGTAGCAAGGCTCGATGGCTATGCGGGCAACGTGACCGACCAAGCCGACATGGAGCGACAGTGGCCGCAGCTCAAGGGCCAGTTCCTGATCGACCGGAACTGCATCGTCCGCTGGGCCAATATCGAGTGCGCTACCGAAGGCATGGCCGGGCTGGGGAAATTTCCCACCCGCGATGAAATCCTCACGGCAGCACGGACCCTGCTGGACGCCTGAAAGCCAGTCTCCGCCGCACGAGTCCCGCCTCGACCATCTGGTGATCGGCCGCAAGGGCCATGCGAGCTTCAGGAGCCTCGGGCGGCTCGCCCAGGCTGGCAGGACGTCGTACGGGTCGATCAGACGTACGGGTCGATCAGACCCGGACGTGCCTTCCGACGAACTCGACCATCCGCCCGAACATGTCGCCGCACTTCGACAGGTCCGGCGACGAGCCCGCCTTGCGCTCCATGTCGACGTATTCCAGCGCGATCGAGCCGCCGGCCTTGGCGTACGCGGCGCAAAAGCGCTGCGGCTCGTTGCCGTCGAAATCCGACTCGACGTCCTTGTAGTCGTGCATGATGTCGCCGTGGGCCTGGTACCAGACGGCTGGCGGCGTCAGCACCTTCTCGCCCCTCTCGAGCGCGACCGTGGGGCTGCCCTCCGCCATGTTGGCCTCCGAGCGCCAGTAGGAATCGTGGCGCGCGATGATCGACTTGGGCCATTCCGGCGGAGGCGTCTGCATCTGGGCGCGCTTGGCGTGGCGATAGCGGCTGAGCGGGTTGATCACCGGCCACGACATGACCACGCAGCGCACACTTGCATCATGTGCGGCCGATCCAGCGGGAAGCGCGATCGCAGCATAGCGCGGATCGTGCGGGCGCATGGCGACCAGCATCGCGAGATGGCCGCCGCTCGACTGACCCGACAGGCCGACGAGGTCGGGCCGGGTCTTCAGTTCGCGCGCGTTGAGCTTGGCCCAGCGCACCGCATAGTTGATGTCCTGCACCGAGGCGGGATAGGGATCCTCGTTGCCGGAGCGGAAATCGAGCGCGATCGACACGATGCCGTGCGATGCCATGTATTCGTGGCGCAGCTTCTCGGTGGTGCGGTCGCAAATTCACCAGGCGCCGCCGTGGCATTCGACCCGGAGCGGAAACGGCGCGGCGCCGCGGGGCTTGTATGCGCGCACCAGCAACGGCTTGTCGCCATGGCGCAGGTACTCGACATCGGCGACGTCGAACTGGGCGGTCCTGGCCTCGAGGATTGCAGTCGTCATGGCGCGTTCCCCTATAGGTCTTGCTTGATGTCGCAGGCAGCCTAGCGCGAATTCGGCGGGCGCGAAATCGGCTCGGCGGCCTCCTGTTGCGCCCCTTATGCGATCGTCGAATACTGCGCCTCCCACGGAGGAGGAAACCGATGTCATTCTACCGAGGCATGACCTGCGAGAACGTCACCATAAAGGGCGACAAGGGAACCCCGATCACCGCCTACGTGGCGAAACCGGAAGGCAAGGGGCCCTTCCCGGGCGTGGTGCTCATCCATCATCTTCCCGGCTGGAGCGAATTCTACATCGAGACGACACGGCGCTTTGCTCACCATGGTTACATGGCGATCTGCGCCAATCTCTATCAGCGCGAGGGCGGCGGTAGCGACGGCAATCCGGACGACGTCGCCGCCAAGGTGCGCGCCGACGGCGGCATTGCCGACGCCCAGATGGTGGGCGACACCGAGGCCGCCGTGAAGTGGATGCGCGCGCAACCCGATCACAACGGCAAGGTCGGAATTTTCGGCTCCTGCTCCGGCGGCCGGCACGCTTTCATCTATGCCTGCCAGAAGAAGGACGTCGATGCCTGCGTCGAACTCTGGGGCGGCCGCGTGGTGATGGGCAAGGAGGAGCTCAACGCCAAGACGCCGGTCGCGCCGATCGAGATGACGAAGGACCTCTCCTGCCCGCTGCTCGGCCTGTTCGGCAACGAAGACCGCGCACCGAGCCCCGAGCAGGTGAACCAGCACGAGGCCGAACTCGAGAAGCACGGCAAGATGCACGAGTTCCACCGCTACGACGGCGCCGGCCACGGCATCTTCTACTGGCACCGGCCGCTCTACCGGCCCGAGCA
>JAUXST010000755.1 GCA_030679805.1 Reyranella sp.
TCCCCGTGCAACAAAATTACTGGAGAAGGACCATGAACACGACACTGGAGAAGCTCGGCTCCGATATCCGCGCCGCCCTGAAGGCTGATTCGGGAACCGCCGGCAAGCAGGCGATCTGCACGCTGGTGGAGAAGGTTCTGCACGACGAGGCGTTCATTGCCCAGCACCTGACGCCCGAGCAGTGCAAGCCGCGCAAGGTGCTCTACGAGGATCCCGAGCTGGGCTTCTGCATCTGCGGCCACGTCTACGAGAAACCTGCACATGGCGCGCCGCACGACCACGGCCCGAGCTGGGCAATCTATGGACTAGCGGTCGGCGACACCGAGATGACCGACTGGCGCATCGTGAAGAAGGGCGACGGCGAAGCCCCGTCCCTGGTAGCGCCGGAGAAAACCTACGTCATGCGGCCGGGCGACGCCCATTTCTACGACGTCGGCGTCGTCCATTCACCCAAGCGCGACGGGCTCACCAAGCTGGTGCGCATCGAGGGCTCGAACCTCGACAACATCAAGCGTTCGAACATCAAGGCGGCCTGAGCCTCCCTTAGGCCGCCCGACAGAAAGACCGACGCGCCGCACTCTTAGACCATTTCAAGCAGTCGCTTGCGACGGGCCGTCACGAACGACGTCCTGCTTCAGCTTCTCGATGTCGGGTTCGTTCAGCGTCTCGGTCTCGAGCAGCGACGCCGCTGCGCGATCGAGCAGGGCACGATTCCGCCCGAGAATGCCCGACGCCCGATCGAGCGCGCGATCGATAAGGATACGCACCGCGGCGTCCACCGCCTGCGCCGTGCCTTCGCCATAGGAGCGCTCCTGTGGCATGGGCAGGGTCGGCTGCAGGAATGGCGAGCGATCACGGTCATAGGCAACGCTACCCAAGGCGTCGCTCATGCCGTAGCGCAGCACCATGGCGCGGGCGATGTCGGTGGCGCGCGCGAGGTCATCCGCCGCACCGGTCGACAGTTCGCCGAACACCAGAAGCTCGGCCGCGCGGCCACCCAGCAGCACCGCCATCTTGTTCTCGAGTTCCACGCGGGTCATCAGATAGCGATCCTCGGTGGGCCGCTGGATCGTGTATCCGAGCGCCCCCACGCCGCGCGGGATGATCGACACCTTGTGCACGCTATCGGTGCCCGGCAGGGCGAGCGCCACAAGGGTGTGGCCGAGTTCGTGATGCGCGACAACGCGACGCTCCATCGGATTGAGCAGGCGGTTGCGCTTTTCGAGGCCGGCAACGATACGCTCGATCGCGTTGGTGAAGTCGGTCATGGCGACGGAATCGCCGTTGCGTCGCGTTGCCAGCAGCGCCGCCTCGTTCACCAGGTTCGCGAGGTCGGCGCCGGTGAAGCCGGGCGTCAGAGCGGCGATCTGCTCGGCGCGGACGTCGCCGCCGAGCTTTGCCTTCTTCAAATGGACCGCCAAGATCTGCTCGCGGCCCCTCTTGTCGGGACGGTCGACCAGCACCTGGCGATCGAAGCGGCCGGCGCGCAGGAGCGCCGGATCGAGAATCTCCGGCCGGTTGGTCGCCGCGAGCAGAACAAGACCGCCGGTGGGATCGAAGCCGTCGAGTTCGCCCAGAAGCTGGTTCAGGGTCTGCTCCTTCTCGTCCTGGCCGCCCATCGCGAAAGGGCTCCGAGAGCGCCCCAGCGCATCCAGCTCGTCGATGAAGATGATTGCCGGAGCGTGGGCGCGTGCCTGCTCGAACAGATCGCGCACCCGCGCCACGCCGACACCGACGAACATCTCGACGAACTCGGAGCCCGAGATCGAGAAGAACGGAACGCCCGCCTCGCCGGCGACGGCACGCGCCAACAGAGTCTTGCCCGTTCCGGGCGGGCCGACCAGCAGAACGCCCTTGGGCGAACGGCCGCCAAGGCGTCCGTAAGTCTTGGGATCCTTTAGAAAGTTGACGATCTCGACCAGTTCTTCCTTGGCCTCGTCGACGCCCGCAACATCTGCGAAGGTGACCTTGGTTTCCTTTTCAACATAGACCTTGGCTCGGCTTTTGCCGATCGCCATCAGGCCGCCGAGTCCGCCTTCACCCATGCGACGGATCGCGAACATCCAGATCGCAACGAAAATGACCGCCGGGATGATCCACGACAGCAGATCGCGCAACCACGTGCTTTCCGTCATCCCCCTGTAGACGATATCGTGCTTATCGAGTTCTGCGGCCAGCTCAGGCTCGACGCGCGTCGCCACGAAGTCCTTCAGCCCGTCGGGTTGCGCTTCCTTCAGTGTGCCACGTATCGTGTTCTGGCTGATGCCGACTTCGGCCACCTTGCCGTCGGCGAGCAACGTCTGGAAGCGACTGTATGGAATCGATGTCGACTTGCTGGCCGTCAGGTAGAGATCCTGGATCCAAAGGATCAACAGGGCTGCCCCGATAGCGTACCAGAAGTTGAAATGGGTTTTCTTGTCCATGAACGTCCCGCCGCACGGCCCGCGGTCAGAGATGCCCTTTCTCGAAGTCCTCGCAGGACCGGCCGAACGCCGATAGTCCGTCCTCTAGATGATCGGCCAGCATCGGCATGCCCAGGAGATATGCGGCTGTGCGGGCGTTGTGGGCGCGCCGAGCCTCACGGCGCAGTTCGAACCAGTCGGAGAGAGTGCCGTCGCCCCGGCCAAGCCAGGCCAGCGCAACAAGCTCGATCTGCTCGTCCTCGTCGAGGCCGTCGATGAAGGCCACCAGTTCCTGGTGGGTGGGATCATCGCCATGGCTCTCCAGGACCGACAGCATGGAATCGTCGGTCGCGTTGGAGCCCGAATCAGGATCGGTCTCGACGTCCTGCGCGTCGAACTCATGGGCTTTGACGACGATATGACAGACCTTGTCGGTCGAGATCGACAACGTTGGCTCGGCCATCACAGGCTCCCTTCCGGGGTCGGGCCCCCTGCTTGCGCTACGCTTCTCAAGATATTTGGCCACCATTCGGGCCGGACCAGTTGAGCTAGATCAAGAGTCCGCCCGTCCGGGGAAGATATGAATATTTTTTATCGTGAGGCTGGCACGATGAAGTCGGTGAACCCGTTCATGGAACGCCGCCACAGGATGGTTAGAGAACAGATCTCCGGGCGAGGCCTGCGCGATCCCAAGGTTCTCGATGCCATGCAGCGTGTCGCGCGCGAGGCCTTCGTGCCCGAGCATTTGCGCGACTTCGCCTATGCCGACCAGCCGCTGCCGATCGGCGAGGGCCAGACGATCTCGCAACCATACATCGTCGCCGCCATGACCGAGGCGCTTGGCCTGAAGGGCGGCGAGAATGTGCTCGAGATCGGCACCGGATCGGGCTACGCCGCTGCCGTCCTGGCCCACATCGCGCGCGAGGTCCATTCGGTCGAACGCATCGCCGAGCTGGCGAACCGAGCGCGTAAGCTCCTGCAGCTACTAGGTTACCACACCGTCCATGTCGTTGAAGGTGATGGCAGCCTCGGCTGGCCGGAGGCCGCCCCCTACGATGCGATCGTCGTCACGGCGGAAGGGCCACGCATTCCGCCGTCGCTCCGCGCCCAGCTCAAGCCCGGTGGCCGTCTCGTCATGCCGGTCAGCGAGGGACCCTTCGAACAGGTTCTCCTCCGCCTGACCCGCTCGGCCGACGATGGGGACCATGTCGAGAAGATCTGTCCGGTACGGTTCGTGCCGCTGATCGGCGCCGAGGGCTGGTCGCCCACCGAACGTTCGCACGCCGAGTTCTCGCCTGCAGGCCAGCCGAGTCTCTGATGAAGCTCGTAGTTTCGCCGCTGCGCGACGAAGACCTCCCCGTCGAGATGGTCGAGCGCAAAGGTCTCGGCCATCCCGACTCGATCTGCGATGCACTGGCCGAAACGCTCTCGCGCAATCTCTGCCGTCACTACCTTGAGCACTTCGGCACGATCCTCCATCACAATGTCGACAAGGCTCTGCTGTGCGGCGGCCGCGCGGCGCCAGCCTTCGGCGGCGGCGAGGTGCTGGCACCGATGGACCTCTACCTATCGGGACGGGCTGTCGCCGAGGTTGGCGGCGCCACGGTGCCGCTCGACGACATCGTCATCGAAGGCTCGCGCACCTGGCTGCGAGCGAATTTGCACGCGCTGGATGCCGAACGCCAGGTCCGGCTGCACAACGTCGTGCGTCCGGGGTCGCGCGCGCTGGGGGAGCTGTTTGCCCGCGGGACGGCGCATCGACGCGGCGTGCCGCTGGCGAACGACACGTCCTTCGGAGTGGGTTACGCACCGATGACCGCGCTGGAGCAGCTGGTTCTCGAAATCGAACAGCGAATAAACGGCAGGCCGCGCGCGACGAGACATCCGGCCTGGGGCGAGGACATCAAGGTCATGGGCGTCCGTCACGGTCGCGCCGTCCATCTCACCATCGCCTGCGCGCTGATCGGCCGCCATCTTGCCGACCTCGACGCCTACAGAGCCGAGACAGACGCGATCCGCCAAGCAGTCGCGGAGCTTGCGTCCGACTATAATTTCGAGCAATGCCGGATCGCCGTGAACGCCGCCGACGATCCGGCCTCAGGATCGGTCTATCTGACCGTGACCGGCACGTCGGCGGAGTCCGGCGACGACGGCGAGGTCGGGCGCGGCAACAGGGTCAACGGCCTCATCACGCCCTGTCGGCCGATGAGCCTCGAGGCCGCGGCAGGCAAGAACCCGGTGAGCCATGTCGGCAAGATCTACAATGTTTTGGCCCGGCACATCGCCGAGACGATCGTCGCGGAGATGCCGGAAGTGGCCGAGGCGCACTGCTATCTGGTGAGCCGGATCGGCAGCCCAGTTACCGAACCCGCCATCGCCCATGTCCGGCTCGCCACCCACGACGGCATGCCGCTCGAGCCCCTTCAACGCCGGGCTGGCGAGATCGTTGGCAGCGAACTACTGGGCATTCCATCCTGGATCGATCGCTTCGTCGCCGGCACCATCGACGTGTTCTGATCTCCGAACCTCCTTCCATTTCAAAGGTCAGGGACAGGTCGGGCCGGCGGTTCATCGTCCTCGTCATCCGACACGATATCGACGATGCTCGCAACGACGCCCACCAGCGTATGCCCCTTGCGCGCAAGCTCCTCGCCCTGGCCGGCCGCCCAGAGCGCAGCCTGCTCGACCTCCACCACGCTGGGATTCAAAGCCAGGATTTCAGTGATCTGGTCGTCATCGAGATCGCCAAGCAACCGTATCAGGTCCGTTCGCCGTACCGCATTCATCGTGCACTCCCTGGAAAGATGGCCTCAGAGCGCGAGGTCGGCCTCGCGGGTACCTTCCTTTTTCGATTCCTCGATCTCGGTCATCGTCGCCTCGCTGAGAAGCAGCACGCTCGCCACCGACACGGCGTTCTCCAGGGCGATGCGGACCACCTTCGTGGGGTCGATGATCCCGGCCTCGACCAGGTCGACATACTGCTTGCGGGCCGCGTCGAAGCCGTAGCTTCCCTTACCCTCGAGCATGCGCGCCACCACCACGCCGCCGTCGGCGGCTGAATTCTCGGCAATCTGCCGTGCCGGCGCCTCGAGCGCGCGTTTCAGCACCTGGATGCCGGTGCGCTCGTCACCTTCCGCCTTCGCCTCCTCGCGCGCAACCGCCTCGGTGCAACGCAGCAGGGCGAGGCCGCCGCCCGGCACGATGCCCTCGGCCACCGCCGCCTTGGTGGCGCTGATGGCGTCGTCTAGCGCCTCCTTCTTGGCCTTCATTTCTGATTCGGCGGGCGCGCCCACCCTGATGACCGCGACGCCGCCCGCCAGCTTGGCCAGCCGCTCGCGCAGCTTCTCCTTGTCGTAGTCGCTCGTCGAACTTTCGATCTCGCGGCGGATCGCAGCCACCCGCGCGTCGATGTTCGACTTGTCGCCTGCGCCGCCGATGATGGTCGTGCTGTCCTTGTCGATCACGACGCGCTTGGCAACGCCGAGTTCGTTGATCGTGACGCCGTCCAACTTCAGCCCCACGTCCTCCGAGATCACCTGGGCGCCGGTCAGGACGGCCATATCCTGCAGCATCGCCTTTCGCCGGTCGCCGAAGCCAGGCGCCTTGACGGCGCAGCTCCTGAGATTGCCGCGCAACTGGTTGACGATCAGCGTGGCCAGCGCCTCACCCTCGACATCCTCGGCAACGACCAGCAGGGGCCGCGCCGTCTTGGCGATCTGCTCGAGCAGCGGGATCATGTCCTTCAACGCCGCGATCTTGCGGTCGCACAGCAGCACGCGCACGTCCTCGAGCACCGCCTCCATCTTTTCCGGATTGGTGAGGAAGTAAGGCGAGATGAAGCCGCGGTCGAACTGCATGCCTTCGACGACCTCGAGCACCGTCTCGGTTGTCTTGGATTCCTCGACGGTGATCACGCCGTCATTGCCGACCTTTTCCATGGCATCGGCCACCATCTCGCCGATCGCCTCGTCATTATGGGCCGATATGGTGGCGATCTGCGCCTTCTCGCGGCGCGTACTTACCGGACGCGACAGCGCCTTCAGCGCCTCGACAGCCGCCTTCGCCGCGCGGTCGAGGCCGCGCTTCAGGTCAATCGCGCTGGCGCCGGCCGTAACGTTGCGTACCCCGTCGGCGAACATCGCATGGGCTAGGATAGTCGAGCCCGACGTGCCGTCGCCCACGACATCGCCGGTACGCTCGGCTGCCTGGCGCAGCATCTGCGCGCCCAGGTTCTCCTCCGGATCCTTGAGGTCGAACTCCTTGGCGATGGTGACGCCATCGTTGCAGACCAGGGGGGTGCCCCACTTTCTTTGGATCAGCACCGACTTCGACTTCGGCCCCAGCGTGATGCGAACCGCATCGGCCAGTTGCGTTGCACCCCGCAGCACCTTCTCGCGCGCCGCCGACCGGAACATCACATTCTTGTGCGCCATCGATCACTCCCGCGAAGGGTATGGCAAACGCAGCCAGACTACCCGGTGTCGGGGGGATGCGATGTGATTCAGGTCAAACGGACCTGCCGTGATGGATCCGGGGGGACGATGTCTGATCCGGCGACGACGCCTCGCCAACGGACGCGATGCCGGCCCGCTTTCTCCCGGTTACGTGCCAAATCTCCATACGGCCCGCGCCTTTCACCTCGATCGCGCCTCGGGGCTCGCAGTCGAACATGCCCCGGACCAGCTCGTAGGTGTTGCTTGTAATCTGGATGGTACGGGCGAGACCATGCGATTCCATGCGGCTCGCCACGTTCACCGCTTCGCCCCAAAGATCGTAGATGAACTTCTTGCGGCCGATGACGCCGGCCACCACCGGACCGGAGCTGGCGGCATTATAGTGCGCGGCGATCGTACGCCGGTCGGCCTTGAGCGCCTCGGAGATTTCCCGAGGAAGGACGTTGAGCAGAAGCGCTTCCGAGCGCTCCTGGAAGAAATTACGTTGCCCGACGAAGTAGTAGAGAAGCCCGAACACGATCGCGATCACGGAACCCACGTTCAGCACGAAGAACCACGTCACGAAGTCCTCGGGCAGGCCTGAAGGCGCAAGATAGGGCTGCAGGAGCGCGCCCACGATCAACAGCGCGACGAAGCCCACGATCCACAATACCGTCTCGCGCAAATCCTCCAGCAGAAGCGACACCAGCGGGCAGAGAGCCGCCCAGATGATCACCACGCTCGACTCCTTGAAGCCTCCCAGGCTCAACATCACGAGCCAGGGCAGGAACAGGGTCAGCAGGAGCTGGGTGAAGCGGTAGAAGCCGAGGTTGCGGGTCCACGCGAAAACCAGTGTGTTGATCGGAGTGATGAGCGAATATGCCGCCGGAATGGCGGCAGCGATCGGCGCGCCGGCGACGAAGTAGATGGCGCTCCACAGGACCGTGAACGGCAGAGTGCCGACGGCGAGCAAGACAACAAGCCGCTTTTGCAGGACGGTCTCGCTGCTGTCGGTCGGATCGACGCCGATGCGTCCGGCCAGGGCCGCGAGCCCCCTGGCGTAACCAGAAAGCCGGCCGGGCCGAGCAGCCTTTCCCCAATCAAACTCCATGCGCAGTCCCTTGGGCGGATAGCCGGACGGGACCACTGGCCCCGTCCGGGTCGTTGTATCAGGAAGTGCGAATAAGGCCGAGCTGTGTCAGCGCCGTCACACCGTCGTCGAGGCCGATCTCCTCTGCGACCTTGCCGTTCTCGATACGGAGCACGGTGGTTCCCGTGAAGCGCATCTTGCGGCCCGACGCCGCCGGCAGCGCTCCTGCGAGGAAATCGTCGAAGGCGGGGCCGGTGTGCGTGCCGCCACCAATCCAGCGGCCGACGACATGATCGCCCTCGGCGATCAGATCGGCGGCGCCACCGAAGCCGAGATCGGGAAAAGCCGTGCGGAAGCCAGTCATGAAATCCAGTACATCGGCATGACCGCGGCGCGACGCATGCAGCGAATACTGCAGAAGCATGTCGGGCGCCGCGAGTTCCTCGATCACCTTGGGATTCCAGGGGTTGCCCCAGAACTCCGCGAACCAGCGGCCGACGATGGCCTTGTTTTCCTGTTCCCGGGACATGGTCGAAACTCCTTCGTGTTGTTGCCGTGTGAGACGGTGTAGGCGACGAAGGTTCCGGCGAATATCCGCCTGCCGCCCCGAATTTGAGTAGAGTGGCGCCGTAATCCAGACCTGCCAGGTGAAAGGAGAATGCCATGGGCGATGTCGCGGAACCTCCTCCTCCCGGTGTCGTGCTCGTCGAGGATGGCGAGGCTGGGCCGTTTGCCGAAACCGTGCGCAGCGGTGCGCATGTCCTGCCCGCCGACGAACCGGCGGCGAATGGCGGCAACGACACGGGCCCGGATCCCTACGCCTATCTGCTCGCTGCGCTGGGCGCCTGCACTGCGATGACACTGCGCATGTATGCGCGCCAGAAGAAGTGGCCGTTGCAGAAGGTCAGGGTGGTGCTGGAGCACGACAAGGCCTACGCGAGCGACTGTGCGACCTGCGAGACCAACGAGGGCAAGGTCGACCGTATCGAGCGCTGGATCGAACTCGACGGACCGCTCAGCGACGAACAGCAAAAGCGGCTTCTGGAGATCGCCGACCGTTGTCCGGTGCACCGCACCCTGACCTCGGAGATCGCCATCACGACGCGGCTCGAAGGGGCGCGCTGAGGCCCGGCCGCCCTACTCCAGTACCTTGGGCGGCTTGTAGAGCGGAAATCCGTTGAACGGCTTGCAGCGGTCGTGGTCGGGCACCTCGTAGAAGCTCGACTTGCCGTAGTTGTGCAGGCCGCCGTCGACGCGCAGCGAGATGCCGGTGACATAGGCCGCGGCGTCGCTCAGCAGATAGACGATGGCGCCCGCGATCTCCGATTCGGTGCCGTGGCGCTTCATCGGAATGCGGCTCTTGACGTTGCGCAGCACGTCGTGCGCGCGCTCGGGGTAGCGATCGAACCCCGACGAGGCGATGAAGCCCGGGATGACGGAGTTGATGCGCACACCCGAATGTGCCCATTCGACCGAGGCAGTGTAGGTGAAGTTGGTCTGGCCGGCGCGGGCGGCACCATTGTGGCCCATGCCGGGGTTACCGAGTTCGAAATCGGCGCCGACGTTCACGATGGCGCCGCCGTTCTGCTCCATCCAGCCAAGATAGACCGCCTTCGAGACCAGGAAGGTCGCCGTCATGTTGTTGGCGACGACGGCGTTCCAGCCGTTCAGCGAGATATCCTTGAGCTGGGCGGGAAACTGCCCACCGGCGTTGTTCACGAGGCCGTCGATGCGGCCACCCCAGGCGAGCACGCCGGCAATCGCCGCTTTCACCTGCACCTCGTCGCGCAGGTCGGCGGCGAAGGTGAAGGTCTCCGGATCACCCAGCTCCCGTCTCACCTGGTCGAGCTTTTCCGGGGTGCGCCCGATCAGAGCGAGGCGCGCGCCGAGCGACTTCAGCTCGTGGGCGGTGCAGCGACCGAGCCCCGAGCCGCCGCCGGTGACGATGACGGTGCGGCCGGCGAACAGATCCGGGCGGAAGACCGAGTCGTAGCTCACGGGATGGCCTGGTCGCGCATGGCGAGCCGGCCGAGATGGCGCTGCAGGAGACGCATCAGGGCGAAGCCAGCCTGCAGGGTCGCGCCGAAGAACAGGATGCCGATGGCGAAGAGCACGAGCTTGTCGCCGAGCGCGGGCAGCAGCACGGCCTCGCGCAGGATCACCGCGATGCCTTCGGTGACGCCGATCGCCGCTCCGGCGCTGGACGACATCACCAGCACGAAGAAGGCGCGCGTGACGTTGGGCAGGAACTGCAGCGCGCCCAGCGGCGAGCCGGCACGCAGCTGCTTCAGGGACTCGGCGCCGTTGTCGGCCACGTAGGACGCCGAATAGGGCACGAGCGACAGCGCCACGATCATGAGCGGCGATGGCGAGACGCCGATGCCGAAGAGCGTGGCATCGCGCGGAATGATGTTCAGCAGAAAGAACATGACGACGAAGGTGGGCGCCGCCCGCATCAGGCCGATCAGCGTGGTGGCGACGGCCCCCACGGCACCTCCCCCCAGCCGCCCAAGCGCGAGCAGGCCACCTAGCGCCAAGCCGATCAGGAGCGCGACCGCCGCGATCTCGAAATTGACCACCATGCCCGCAAGCAGGTCGCGGAAGAAATCGGCGGGGATATGCAGGCCCATCATGCCGCCGCCTGCCGGTGCTCAAGCCAGGACCGGAACCTGCCGCACAGCCAGACCACGACCACGACCACGGCGACATAGAAGACCAGCAGCAGCGTATAGGTGGTGGCGCGACCGCTGGCGAACGAGGTGATGTCGGTGAGTGCGCTCAGGAGTTCGGGCGCGCCGATGAAGCTCGCGATCGGCGTGCCCTTGGCGGCGTTGATGAGGAACGACACGATCTGCGTCGCCGAGCGGCTGACGGCACGACCGAACAAGTCGATTGTCGGAATCCCCCCCGTCCCTTGCACGCTGCCGCGCTCGGTCCGCAGTGTGTGCATGGCCTCGGCGATGGCCTGCCCGGCATTGCTGCCGTTCATCAGCCCCAACGCCACGATCGCGGCGCCGATCGCCACGGCCGAGGAATAGGGGAAGATTGCCTGGGCCACGGCGGCGGCGATGACCAGTGTGAGCACGACCGGCGACGACTGCAGGACGATGGTGCCGGCGCGTGCCGGCCAGCGCAGCAGGAACCGGCGCGAACTCTGCAAGCCGCCCAGCACCATGGCGAACAGGAGTGTCGCCGCAAGCGCACCCGCGACCAGGATGAGCGAATTCACGATGCCGTCCTTGAACAGCGACCAGGCCGGCATCGTCTTGAACATGGGCAACGAAAAATCGACCCCAGTCCGCGCCTCAATCCAATCCTCGATCGCCGTCACGCGCCCCGCGAAGGGTGTCGGCTGGAGAGCCGCGTCGAGCGCGGGCAGTACGCAGGCAGAGTTGGTGCTGCCCGCATCGGTGTTGCATTCTGGACGGTTCCAGACGGCCCGCTGGCGCTCGAGAAAGCCGGTGCCGACGCGATTGGCGCGGGCGATGCCGAGGAAGACGCCGTCGCGATGGAAGATCTGGCTCATCAGGTCGAGCGCCCGAGCCAGGCGATCGGCGCTGGCGGTGCGGGCGACGGCCATGCCCCATGGCACCTGGGCGAAGCCAAACTTCTTGTCAAAGCGATTGGCAAAATCGGGCTCGATGAAATAATAGTCGAAGAAGCTGTCGTCCTGCGCCGCGAGCGTGCAGGTCTCTTCCCGAAGTTGGTCCGGCAGCACGCCGGCCTCGTCGAACAGCATCAGGCGGGCGTTGTGCGAGACGATCTGGGCGTTCGAGCCGTTGCCGATGGTGACACAGATCGTGCGGCCGGCGATATCCGCCCAGCCCTTCACGGGGAGCGCCCGCGGGCCCACTATGATCGTCTCGGACTGGTAGTAGTGAGGCCGGATGAAGCGAACCTGGCCGTCGCGCTGGGTATTGTGCCCCATCGTCGCCAGGATGACGTCGATGCGATCGTCGGCGAGCAGCGGGACTCGGGTGGCGGCATTGACGCGGACGAACACCGGCTCGACGCTCAGATGCCTGGCAAGCGCACGCGCCACGTCGACGTCGTAGCCGGAACGGGTCTGGCCCTCGCGCGTGCCGAACAGCGGATAGTATTCGCGCACGCCGGGTCGGATACGATTGTCACAAAAGACTCGGACAAGCCGGTCGAGTTCGGGCTTCGCACACGTGTCCGGGGCCGAGGCCTCGGCGCGGGCATCCTCGATCAGCTTGGCGAGCGCCGCATCAGGTGTCTCGGCGGTCGCGACGAAGGGAAATGTCGCGACGGCACCGGCAAGGATGCCGGCCAGCGCGAGCCGCAGAGTCGGCCATGCCCGCATCTCAGCAAGCGCCTTCGACCGCCAGGCCGATCTCAACGATGTGCAACTCACCGAAAGTATAGGGGCCGTAGCGATGGATAGTGCGCCCGTCCTCGGCGCGCAGGACCTCGCCGGTCATGCGCGCGAGCTTCTCGGGCGAGATATAGACCAGCGTCGTTAGCGCAACGCGAAGCGGGAGGCCGCTGGCGGCCGCCAGGTCACGCGACCGCCCAAGATCGTCGAAGGCATTGTGCGTGATGACCGCCCGGCCACCCGGGGCGAGATGATCGACGAGGCCCGTCAGGAAGGGATCGAGCAGACTCCGCCCGTCGGCGCCGCCGGAACTCCAGGTCGGCAACCGGCCGCCGATCTCGACGGGCTGCATCGGAAAGTGCGGGAGATTGGCCACGATCAGGTCGAAGCGTCGGCCTGCCACGGGCCGCCACATGTCGCCGCAGTGCAGCTCGGATATGGCGCCGTGGCCGAGATCTTCGAGCAGTTGTGCGCTGGCAGCGACGGCGTTCTCCTCGATGTCGACGCCACAGAGCTGCACGGCACCCAACGCGCCCAGCGCCGCCAGCACCACGCCGCTGCCACAGCCGACCTCCAGCACGCGGGCGCCACGGATCCGGCCGGCGTCGGCGTGCAGCACCTGGATCAGCGCCGACGTGTATTCGCTGGGACGCAACGCCGGGACCGCGGCCAGAGGGGCCACGACCGGTCTAGAGCCGGGCAAGGGAACCCCTGCGCGTGGTATCGGTCACGGGTGCCGCGGCGAGTCGCTTCGCCATTTCAGCGGCAACTGGATCGCCGGGGTACTCGGCGAGGATCGCCCGGTAGCGCTCCAGCGCCAGGGCGGCATCTTCCGCAACGAGCGCCTCATAGGCGGTGCGCGTCAGTTTACAGAGCCGGACCGTCGCCTCGTCGGCTTCGAACTCCAGCCCCATCCCATAGGCACCCATCACTTCGTAGATGGGAATCTTCGCCCGGCGGCCCTTGACGGCGACGTCGTCGATCGGTCGGACGCAGAGGCGCTCGCCTGCCTCCTTGAAGACGGAATGGCTGACGCAGATGCGGGTGCCGTATTCCTTGTTGATGCCTTCGAGGCGCGCCGCGACGTTCACGCCGTCGCCCATCACCGTGTAGCTCATCCGTTCCCTGGAGCCGATGTTGCCCACGAGAACGGCATCGCTGTGGATGCCGATGCGGATGTTGAGCGGCTTCAGCCCGTCCTCCTGCCAGCGCGCATTGAGCCCGTTCATGCCGTTCCGGATGCGGAGAGCAGCGAAGCACGCACGCGCGGCATGGTCGTCGAGCAGCGCCGGCGCGCCCCAGAAGGCCATCACGCCGTCGCCGATGAACTTGTCGATCGTGCCGGCTTCCTCATTCACCGCCTTGGTGACGACCGCCAGGTAGGCCGAGACCCGCAGCAGAAGCTCCTGCGACGGCACCTCCTCTGACAGCGAGGAGAAGGCTTCCAGGTCCGAGAAAAAGATTGTCAGGAACCGGCTGTGGCCGCCCAGCTCCAGCTTCTGGTCCGATTCGAGAAGCTGCTTGACCAGCCCCACCGGCACGAATGCGGCGAACGACTTCACTGCGGCATCGAGCGTGTCGATCGCGCGGGAGAGGACGGCGACCTCGCGGATCGGCGATTCCAGTTGCGGCAGACTCTCGCCCTCGAGGTCCTGGATGCGGGTCACTTTCCGGGCAAGCTTCTCAAGCGGTGCGGAGATCACGGTCGACAGGAAGTAGATAATCAGGATCTGCAGTGCGATCGCGATCAGGCCGAAGAGGAAGAGCCGCTTGTTGTGCTCCTGAAAGGCTTCCGTGAAATCGCCGAGCGGTGTCACGGTGAAGAGTTGCCACCTCTTGCCGAAGTCGGGAGGCAGCGTCGTGAGGCTTGCGACGTAGTCCTTGCCACCGTGGGTCAAGGAGAACAACTTCTCGTTGTCTCGCGGCCGGACACTGAAGGCGATGGCCGGCAGGTCGTTGCCGAGCGACGTGATGTGCTGCAGCTCTACCCGGCCGTTGTAGGTGGTGTAGGTCTTGGCGCGTTCGGAGTTGGCGATCACCCGGCCCTGATGGTCGAGGATATAGCTGAGTGTCCCGGGGCTGATCTTGCGCTCCGCGAGATACTCGGACAGGCCATCGAGAGTGATGTCGGCCGCAGCGATGCCCAGCAACTTGCCACCGTCGAAGATCGGGGCGGCGACGGTGAAGCCGATCAGGCCGAGGGCGGCAAACACGTCGGGGTCAGTGATGACCGGCCGCCCAGCCTGCTGGGTCATCCGGTACCACAAGCGCGCACGCGGATCATAGCCGGTGGCCTGTTCGGACTTGCCGACTTCCTTCTGCTGGGCATCGAGGAAGACATAATGATCGACCGGTGCCGTGCCGTGCGGCGCGGTGTCGATCCAGCGATAGGCGTATCGCGCATCCGGTGGCGGCAGCTTGCCCTGGACCTCGACCTTGGACTCGATCTGGCGTGTCTGTCGGAACGAGCCGTCGGCAAGACCGACATACATGCTGACGATCTTGCTGCTGTGCTGGATGATGCTGAAGAGGTACCTGAGCGAGCGGTTGTCGGAATAGAAGTCGGGCTGATCGGCGCCGACGGCGGCAGCGCTGCGCACCAGCGACCTGATCGGGTCGAAGTCGTTCTGGATGTTCTCTATGGCGTCGGTGCGGAAACGCTCGACGAGTCCATCGGCATTCGCGCGTGCGATCTTTTCGTTCGAGACGTAGGTGACGGCAATGATCGCGAAAAACACCGGCACCGTCAGCAGCACGAACAGCGTCAGGATGCTCGGCCTTAGTCGCAGGTTTTTCACGAGGCTTTTCTTCATACGCCGGACTGTCCACGATAAGGTAGAATTCAGTATAAGTGAAGGAAGATTCACCGTCCACGCAGCAGGATAAGCCTGCTATGGCAGCGGGCGCTTCTGATGCCAGTCGGTCGCTTGCTGGTAGGCGTGGCCGGCGGCGAGGATGCCCGCCTCGTCGAAGGCGCGACCGACGATCTGGAACCCGGTCGGCACGCCATCCGCCGTCATGCCGCCCGGCAGGGTGAGAGTCGGATGGCCGCTCATGTCGAACGGCACCGTATAGCGCAGCCGCGCCGCCACGGTCTCGGCCGTACGTCCCGCCGCCGCCATCGCCGCGATCGACCACGCGGCCGTACCCATCACCGGCACCAGCAGGAGATCGACCGACGCCAGCAATCGGTCGAGTTCTCCCTTCACGTGCGCGCGCAGAAGCAGCAGCTTGCCGAGGTCGAGCGCGGAAAGTCCGAGACCGAGATCGAGAAGCGAGGCGAACTCTGCGCCGTATTCCGCGCGTCGCGACGGGAACGTCGCCGCGTGCGCCAGAGCCGCCTCGACGCCGCAGAGCAGTCGCCACTTCAACGCCGCCTCGTCGAACTCCGGCAGCGTGACATCGACCGGTACGGCACCCGCTCCCCGGAACGCCGCGACAGCGCCGTCGAACGTCCGTTGGGAATCAGCATCCATGCCGACCAAGTTGGTCGGAATGCCTAGCCGCCGACCCTTCACGCCGCCATCGATCGATTCGACATAGTCGGGCACCGGAAGCGGCACGGCGGTCGGATCGTCGGGATCGGCGCCGGCAATCACGCCCAGCACGAGCGCCGCGTCGAGAGCGCTCCGGCACATCGGACCGACGTGGTCGAGCGATTCGGCCAGTGCGAACACGCCGGCGCGGCTCACCCGGCCCCAGGTCGGCTTGAGGCCGGTGAGGCCGTTCATGGTCGAGGGAAACCGTATCGAGCCGCCGGTGTCGGACCCGAGCGATGCAAAGCAGAGGCCGGATGCGGTAGCCACGCCCGAGCCCGACGACGACACGCCGGGCCAATAGGCCGCGTTCCAGGGGTTCACCGGCGGGGTGATCTCGGGATGGTGAAGGCCGTACGCGCCTTCGGTCATCTGCAGCTTGCCCAGGATCACCGCGCCGGCCGCCTTCAGGCGCGCCACCACCGTGGCGTCCCTGGTGGGCACATTATGGCGGTGGATCGGCATCCCGGCGGCCGTGGCAACACCCGCGGTGTTGCAGAGATCCTTTACGGCAACCGGCACGCCATGCAGCGCGCCTCGCGACGTGCCGGCGGCAGTCTCGGCATCGAGCCGTGCGGCATCAGCCAACGCACGCTCTGGCGTCAGCGTCGCGTAGGCCTTCAGCCTGGGATCGACTTTTCCGACGCGGTCGAGGATCGCCCTTGTCGCCTCGACCGATGAGAGCTTGCGCGCCTTCAGGCGCCGCGCGACCTCGTCGAGCGACAGATAGTGCAGATCTTCCGGCATGTGCGTCCCCTCACAGCGTCCTGTCCATGACCTGGATATGTTCGCCGCGATAGTCGCGCCGCTCAAGCGGCCGCCAGCCGAGGCCGGCGTAGAGATCGGGGGCGGTGGAGGTGAAGAGATAGAGCCGGGAATAGCCCAGGCGCCGCGCGGTCGCCTCGACGGTGCGCACCAGGGCCGAGGCGATACCCTTCTTGCGATGCGCGGGCGGCACGAAGACGCTCGCCAGCCACGGATTGCGCGGATCGCCTTCGAGATCGTCGAAAATGAGCGAGGCGGTGCCGGCGAGGCGGTCATCCTCATCGAGGGCGACGAACGCGACCGGGACACGGTCGACGTTCATCTTGCCCTGGATCCGGACGACACGCCGCTCGAGCGTCTCGCCGGGATTGAGATAGCCCCACTCGGCGAAGCCCCAGGCCGCGACTTGCGCGACCAGTTCGGGGCGCTCGACGAGCGGGGCAATCTTCATCACGCCTTCAGGTTGACGGCAGCCTCGCGACCGCGCTCGCTGGCCACTTCGTAGCTGATCTTCTGGCCTTCGTTCAGGCCGTTCATGCCCGCACGCTCGACCGCGCTGATATGGACGAACACGTCCTTGCCGCCGCCGTCCGGCTGGATGAAACCGAAGCCCTTGGTGGCGTTGAACCACTTCACTGTACCTGTAGCCATCTCTCTCTCCGTTGGGCGAGCACACACAAATGCGCCGACGGTGCGCTCGCTGCTACCGCCTGCGACAACTCGTAGAATTTGGGGAAAAGCTCGTGGAGGAAGTCCGTGGCCGCTGTGGGTCGGGCCGCCAAAGCAAGGCCAAGTTCGTAAGTCGTCGGGCGCATATGGGGAAACAACGTCGGCAAGTCAAGCCAGCTCCCTCGTCGAAGAAATTACATCGTCGCACCAATTTTCCATGGCTCGAATTCGTCATCGCCGATGCCCAGCGCTTCGGATTTCGTCTTCTGGCCCGACGCCGTGGCGAGAATGAGGTCGAAGATGCGCTGGCCGTTTTCCTGGATCGTCTCCTCGCCGTCGACGATGGTGCCGCAGTTGATGTCCATGTCGTCAGTCATACGTCGATAGAGGGAGGTATTCGTCGCGAGCTTGAGTGAAGGCGTAGGCTTGCAGCCGAACACGCTGCCCCGGCCCGTGGTGAAGCAGAGCACGTTGGCGCCGCCCGCCACCTGGCCGGTGGCCGACACCGGATCGTAGCCAGGCGAGTCCATGTAGACGAAGCCTTTGGCCGTGATCGGTTCGGCATATTTGTAGACGTCGACCAGGTTGGTGGTGCCGCCCTTGGCGACCGCGCCCAGCGACTTCTCGAGGATGGTGGTGAGCCCGCCTGCCTTGTTGCCGGGCGAGGGATTGTTGTTCATCTCGCCACCCGTCCTGGCGCAGTGATCCTCCCACCACTTGATGCGCTCGACGATCTTCTCGCCTACTTCGCGGCTGACGGCACGGCGTGTGAGTAGATGCTCGGCGCCATAGATCTCCGGTGTCTCCGACAGCACTGCCGAGCCGCCGTTGCGCACCAGCAGATCGACCGCGACACCCAGCGCCGGATTGGCCGAGATGCCGGAGTAGCCATCTGAGCCGCCGCACTGCAGCGCCAGGATCAGCTCGCTGGCCGGGATCGCCTCGCGCTTCACGTCATTCACTTCCGGCAGCAACTCCTTCAGGAAGCCGACCGCGCGCATCACCGTCTTGGAAACGCCGCCCTCGTCCTGGATCGCCATCGGGATCAGCTTGGGGCCTTCCTTGAGGCCCTCGGCGTTCATCAGGCCGGAGATCTGGTTGGCCTCGCAGCCGAGGCCAAGCATCACGACGGCCGCCATGTTGGGATGGCGCGTGTAGCCCGCGAGCGTGCGACGCAGCACGTCCATCTCGAGACCGGACGCCGCCATGCCGCAGCCGCCGCCATGGGTCAGCGGCACCACGCCGTCGATGTTGGGGAATTGGGCGAGCAACGGTTCGATATGGCGCGCGATCATGCGGCTGGTGGCGGCCGAGCAGTTTACCGTGGTGACGATGCCGAGATAGTTGCGCGTGGCAGCGCGGCCATCGGCGCGGCGGTAGCCCTGGAAGGTCGCGGGCGGCGTGAGGTAGGCGGTGGGATGCGCATCGGCGCAGAAGGCGTAGTCGCGCTCGAAGTCGCCCATGACGCAGTTGTGCGTATGGATGTGCGCACCCGGCGCCATGTCCTCCGTGGCGAAGCCGATGATCTGGTTGTACTTGCGCAGCGCCTCGCCCTTCTTCACCGCGCGGGTCAGGATCTTGTGGCCGGGTGGCACGCGTGTGGCGGCCGCCACCTCGCCCTCGACCTTGGTGCCGGCCAGGATATCCATGCGCGCCACGATGACGTTGTCGCCGGGATGCAGGCGGATGGTGAGCGGTGCGGTCATGATGATCTCCTAGGCGGCGCGTCTGGCACGGATCGCATCGACGGCAGAAAAAAGTTTTAAGCAGTCGGCTTCGTCCAGAGACTTCAAGGGTGCGCGCATGCGCGACCAGGCGATCGGGTCCTTGCGGCGATGGCCGACCAGTGCCTTGACCGCCGCCGTCACGGCGTAGGGCAGGACCACCTCGACCATGTCATTGACGCGCGGTTCTTCGACGCCCTCGATCAGGGCAAGCATGAGGTCGGGCGCGATGTTGGCGAGGCCGGTGATGGCGCCCGAGGCGCCGAGGTTCATGGCCTTGGCGAGCAGGCGCTCGTCGCCGATCAGAATGTGAAGCTCGCCATGCTGCTTGAGCAACGCCTGGGCATTGTCCCAATCGCCGGACGAATCCTTTACGCCGGTGACCTGCTGCGGGAAGGCTTTCTTGAGACGATCGACCAGCGACATCGACAGGCCGACCGAGGTCACCTGCGGGATGTGATAGAGGATGACGTTGCTGGCCTTGGGGCCGAGACCCATGAGCACCGCGGCGAACCAGTCGAACAGACCCTCGTCGCCCGCACCCTTGAAATAGAACGGCGGTGCCAGCAGGAAGCTCGGGCAACCCAGCATCAGTCCGGCGCGGCCCTGGCCGATCGCCTCCTCGACCGAGGACGCCGCGATCCCGACCACGAGCTGCGTCCCGGGATCGACGCCCGCGCCCGCCAGCGCGCCCAGCGCGCGGTTGCGTTCGTTCAATCCGAGCGAGGCGCCCTCGCCCGTGGTGCCGAACACCGTGAGGCTCGTGCAGCCGTCGGCCAGCGACTGGCGGCCATGCGCCACCAGGCGCGGCAGGTCGATCGAGCGGTCGTCGGCGAAAGGCGTGGCGAGGGCGACGGACAGGCCGAAGCGGTTGGCGCGAAGCGGCACGATCGAGTTTCCTTCCCGTGATTTCTTGGCGCCGATGATAGCCGCTCAAGTGCCGGCCAACAGCAAAATCACGCCGGCCACGCTCACCACGACGCCGAGCAATCCGATCGCGTGGAGCTGCTCGCCGCGCAGGAAGAAGAAGCTCAGCACCACGGCCATCAGCGGAAACAGCGCCACCAGCGGTGCCACCAGCGCGATCGAGCCCAGCCCCAGCGCGGCATAAAGCAGGAAGGTTGCCGAGCCGTTGAAGAGGCCCACTGCCAGGAACCAGCGCACGCCCACCGGATACGCCGGCCCCGCCCGCCACGCGCGGCGGCCGACCAGCGCCAGGATCACCAGCGTCGACAGGGCATAGCCGATCGCCGCCGCCGCCAGCGGCTCGTGCCACAGCGCGAGGCCGGTCTTGATCGCGGGCTGGATCAGACCGCGCACCAGCGCCGCCGCCAACGGCAGACCCAGCACCCAGACCGACCAGCGCCGGCCACCCGCGCCGCCACGCAAGGCCAGCAGCGCCACGCCGCCCACCACCAAGGCGAGCCCGGCGATCTGGCCGAGCCCCAGCCGCTCGCCCAGGAGCAGCACGGCGCCCAGCACCGCGAACACCGGCGTCACGTTGCCCACGGCACCCGCCACCGCGGGCCCCAGCGCCTCGTTGGAGCGTACCGCCAGGATCGACACGACCACCGGAAATATGCAGCCCACGGCGGCAAAGATCAGGGCCGCCTCAAGGCTGAAACGCTGCCAGTCGACGAACACGGCGGACGCCAACCACGCCAGCACCGCCGAGCCGCCAATCGAATAGAGCGGCGAGCGCCAGGACGGCACGGTCCGGAGGCCGAACTGGGTCAGGATCAAAGCCACCGCAAAGCAGAAGGCCGCCCCTAAAGCGAGGATGGCAGCGCCGCTCATCGTCTGCTAGAAGCGCCCGCTTCCGCAGCGGAGAAAAGAATGGACACGCTCACCTACTGGAACGGTACCTGGCACGAGGGCAACCCCGCCATCCTGGGGCCGCGCGACCACGCCATGTGGCTGGGCTCCATCGTATTCGACGGCGGCCGCGCCTTCGAGGGCTGCGGCCCCGACCTCGACCTCCATGCGGAACGCGCCGTGCGTTCGGCCCGCTCGCTGGGCTTGAACCCGACGCAAACGCCGGAAGAGATCCTGAAGCTGATGCACGAGAGCGTGCGCCGCTTCGGCCCCAAGGCCGAGCTCTACGTCCGGCCGATGTTCTGGGCCGGCAAGGGCGGCGCGGGCCCGATCTCGGTCGATCCCGACTCGTGTCAGTTCCTGCTCTGCACCTATATCTCGCCGATGCGTGCCGGCTCGTCCCTGACGCTCGGCCTCTGCCGCTCGATCCGCCGGCCGACACCCGAGAGCGCGCCGACCGACGCCAAGGCAAGCTGCCTCTATCCCAATTCCTCGCGCGGCGTGGCCGAGATGCTGAAGCGCGGCTTCGGCAACGGCATCGTCCTCGACGCGCTGGGCAACGTGGCCGAGACTTGTAGCTCCAACGTGTTCCTGGCGCGGAACGGCGTCGTCGCCACGCCGGTGCCCAACGGCTCCTTCCTGGCCGGCATCACGCGCAACCGCACCATCAAGCTCTTGCGCAACGCCGGCATCACCGTCGAGGAACGCACCGTCCGCCCCGCCGAGCTCGACGATGCCGACGAGATCTTCACCACCGGCAATGCCGGCAAGGTCCAGCCCGTCAGCCGCTACGAGG
>JAUXST010000757.1 GCA_030679805.1 Reyranella sp.
CATGGTCACCAGCACGGCATCCTGCGGCCCGAGGTCGGCCGGCCGGTCGCTCGCCCGCACCGGTGCCACGATGCGTTGGTCACCGACCAGCATGGTGAGCCCGCGGGCGCGGATGGCATCGAGATGCGCCCCGCGCGCCACGACCGAGACCTCATTGCCGGCCGCCGCCAGTCGGGTGGCAAAATTGCCGCCGATCGCACCCGCACCGAATACACAAATACGCATCGCTCCGTCCTATCGATCGCTGCGACTCAACCAGGTGCCCTACTTAACCAGGTGATCGTGAGGTCGCTGCGCGGCCGCGCCCGACAGGCGAGCGTCTGTCCCGCCTTCATCTGCTGCGGGCTGAGGGCGGCGTCGCCGCGCGGCAGCAGGCTCACCTTGCCCGCCTCGAGACGGCTGGTGCAGGTGCCGCAATTTCCGGTGGCGCAGGCAAAGGGGTAGTCGATGCCCGCCGCGATAGCGGCCTGCAGGATCGTCTGATTGGTGGCGCAGGCGATGACCTGCTTGGTATTGACGATCGTCACGCGATGGGACTTCGGGGTGTGGGCCACTGCGATGCCCCTCAGACCATCGCCGCGTGCCGGCGCGACGGCGTCGCGCGGACCGAGTTGAATTGCGGGACGTACCAGGCCACCGACGGAAAACGCACCAGGGCGTAGCCGTAGAGCGCGAGGCCGATCGCCGGCTCGTCTCCCACCACCACGGTGCTGTGAATATCGTGATCGGCCATCGCCATGCCGCTGCCCGGCTCAACCATTACCTCGCCCACCTGTTCCACCTTCGCGTGACCGGGCTTGGCCATGCTGTCGGTGCGGCGGAAGAACCTATGGCGTTCGCGACCCGAGATCGCAGCGTTGACGCACCAGATGCCGTGATCGTGCGGGGCGGCTTCCTTGCCCGGCAGGCTGATCGTCAGATAGAGACCGTGGCCGTCGTTGTCTTCGACCAGCAGCGGATGGTTGCGGCCCTCGGCCACCGGCATCTCGAAGTCGGCGAGCGGGAACAGCTCCTTCTTCCCCGCCAGTGCCACCAGTTTCAGCTTGATGGCATGCAGCGCCGACGGCGTGAGGCCTTCCTTCGCAGTGACGGCGTGCACGTCCGCCAGCAGCTTCGCAGCGGCGCGGTTTCGCTTGTCGGTGACGGTCATGGAGGGACTCCCGTTGCTGACGGAGCGTACGGGCTCGGCCTCCTCGACGGCAAGGGCCGAGACGCGATAGACTTCGATAGCAGGCGCACAAGCGTCCGGGGATCTAGCGGAGGAACCCGACATGGCACGCACGCTCAGCATCGAACCGCTCGCCGACACCACCTTCGGCGCCGTGGTCACGGGCCTAAAGCTGTCCGTACTCGACGACGCCCAGTGGCGCGATCTCCACGACGCCTGGCTAAGGCATGCCCTGCTCATCTTTCCCGGCCAGCATCTCGCGCGCGAGGCGCAGATCGCCTTCGCCAAGCGTTTCGGCACGCTCGAATTCGAGATGGCGGCGATCAGCAACGTCAAGCCCGACGGCACGCTCAGGATCGAAAAAGACAACGACGACATGATGAAGATCCTGAAGGGCAACATGGGCTGGCACGCCGACAGCACCTACATGCCGGTGCAGGCCAAGGGCGCGGTGTTCAGCGCGGAGACGGTGCCGAGCGTGGGCGGCCAGACCGGCTGGGCCGACATGCGAGCCGCCTATGACGCCCTCGACAACGACCGGCGCGCGAAGGTCGAGCGTCTCGCCGCCTATCATTCCCTCCACTACAGCCAGTCGAAGCTCGGCCACCAGACCAAGAAGAAGGACGGCGAATACAGCGGCTACGGCCTGCACGACGGGCCGGTGCCGCTGCGCCCGCTGGTGAAGGTGCATCCGGAGACGGGCCGCAAGTCGTTGCTGATCGGGCGGCATGCCCACAACATTCCCGGCATGGATCGGGCCGAGTCGGAGCGATTCCTGGAAGGCCTGATCGACTTCGCCTGCCGGCCGCCGCGCACCTACCACCACACCTGGGCGCCGGGCGACGCGGTGGTGTGGGACAATCGCTGCCTGCTGCACCAGGCGACGCCCTGGGACATGACCCAGCCGCGCGTGATGTGGCACAGCCGCATCGCCGGAGATCCAGCGAGCGAGTCGGCCCTCGCCTCCTAGTGCGGTGGCATCGGAATGAAGACCGGCGGCGTGCCGGACATCTTCGACCGCGCCTTGATGTCCTCGTCGTTCGCGCCGTGCGGTTTCAGATAGACATAGAACGGCGTCCGCCGCTCGACGACGTCGTCGCCCGGCTGCGGCCTCTGGCTCACCAGCAGGTCGTCCTGGATGCGGACATGCATGTATCCCGGAATGAGTTCCGCCCATTGCGCGACATCGGGCGTGAACAGGACGTCATAGGCATAATCCTTGTCCACGGCCACGACACCCATGCCGCCCGGGCCGGCGGCTCTTGATGGCACCTGCCGCCACGTCATGCCGGACTGCACATAGACCGCCACCGGATTGAGCATGACGTAAAGCGGTCCTGCCGGGCTGGTGTTCTGCAATGAAAGGGTGAGGCGGAACGACTTGCCGTCGGGTTCGGAAACGATCCGCTTCAATTCCACGTAGAGCGACCGCATGGCCGCATTCTCAAGCGTCAGGCGCGCCTGGCGCTGCTGCTTCGCCAGGTTGGCCTGATAGCGGCCGACGCCCGCATCGACGGCAAAGGCCAGCATCACCGCCACCACGACACCCAGCACCAGGGGCGAACGCCACAGGCCGCGGTGCCGGCCGAGCTTCATCGACGACCGCGCAGGCACCGAGACCGTCTTGCGCGGCGCCTCGCGCAATTCGTCGATCAGCTCGCGCCCGGTTTCCTGGCGACGTTTGATCAGCCGGAGCTCCGACTGCGCCGCGGCGAGCTGCCGGCGGAGATCGCGGATCAGCGCATCCTTATCGATGGACTCTTCGCTCATGCGACGATGCTCATCAGACGATCGCGCCGTTGGCGATATGAACGATCTGCTCGGCCTGCTCGGCCAGGGCGAGATTGTGCGTGACCAGGATCAGGGTGGTACCGATCTCGCGATTGACGGCCAGCAATTCGTCCATGATCTCGATCTCGGTCTGCTCGTCGAGATCGGAGGTCGGCTCGTCGGCGAGCAGCAATGCGGGATCGTTGATCAATGCGCGCGCGATCGCCGCGCGGCGCTGCTCGCCGGCGGAAATCTCCGAGGGATAGGCCTCGAGATAACCCCCTAACCCCATGCGTTCAAGCAGACCGGCGGCCCGGGTGTAGGTCTCGGCGGACGCACGCCGCCCGCCTAGCATCGCCGGCAGGGCGACATTGTCGATCAGGCGCAGCGTCGGCAGCAGGCTCGCGAACTGGAAGACGTAGCCGATCTTCTCATTGCGGAACGCCGCCAGCGCATTCTCCGACAGTCCCCACACATCGGTGCCGCCGACCGCCACCGTGCCGGCCGAGGGCCGGCTGAGCCCGCCGATCATCGCCATCAAGGTCGATTTGCCCGAGCCCGACCGGCCGATGATGGCGGCGAACCGGCCGACCGGCACGTCGAGGTCGATGCCGGCGACCGCGGCCACGACACCACGCTCGGTTAGGTAACGTTTGCTGAGCTGGCGGCAGGCGAGCATCGCTCAGCCCTCGCCGCGCACGAGGTCGTAGGCATCGCGACCACTCGCCCGCCACGCCGGATAGAGCGCGCCCAAGGCGCCGATCGCTGAGGCCAGGACAATCGCCGCAGCGGCGACGGCCACTGTCCGCGACAGATCGAGCCAGACGAACGGCACACCGATGTTCTCCAGGTAGTAGACCAGCGAGCGCTCGTAGAGGCGCATCACCAGTACACCCAGCGTCACGCCCAGGACACCGCCGACACCGGTGGCGATCACCGCCTCGGCCACCATCATGCCCACCATCTGCGACCGTCGCGCGCCGATCGCCTTCAAGAGGCCGAGTTCGCCCCGCCGCTCGGTGACGATCGCCGAGAACAGCACGCTCACCATCACCGCCATGCTGGCGAACATCAGTATCATCAGGGCGAGGATGCCTTGCAGCAGCGCCGCCAGACCCTGCCGGATGCCGGACAGCGAGGAGTCGCCGGTCACGACCTTGGCGCCCTTGACCGCCGACAGGACGGCGAAGCGCGCCTGCAGCGTGGTCGCGCCGGGCGCCAGCTCGACCAGGAAGCCGGTGACCTTGCCCGGCGCAAGGACTGCCGGCCGGGCTCCGCCCTGCTGCGGCATGCTGCCGGCCAGCGCTGCCAGCGTCTCGAACGACATGAAGACGCCGCGCTCGTGGGTGCCGACGCCGGTGCGACCAAGCTTGCCGTAGACGATATGTGGCTTGCCGAAGATCAGCAGCTGGGAGCCCAGTGGCGCGTCGCGGCCGGCGCCCAAGATCACGTCGCCGGCGCGAAGCCCGCGGTTGAGCTTTTCCTTGAGCCAGGGCTGGACCGTGAAGTCGCGCACCGGATCGAAGCCGATCAGATCGACCAGATCGTGATGGCTGCCGACACCGGAATGCTCGGCGCGCACGACCTTCTGCGGTGCCGCCCGCCCGACGCTCGCGAGATGCGCCTTGTCGAGCGCATCGGCGTCGAGCACCAGGTCAGTGGGCTCGACGGTGAGCAGGGCCGCGGTAATGTTAGTGAGCGCGCCCTCGGGCACCACCATCATGTCGGCGCCCAAACGGGTAAAGCCCACCGCCATGCTGTCGTCGATGCTGCGCATCAAGGTGGCGCCGGTGAAGACGACGCTGCTGCCGATCGCCACGGCGGCGATCAGCAGGAGACTGCGCGCCCTGCGACGTCCGAGGTTCTGCAGGGCGAGGCTGGCGAGCAGCCTCAAAGCGTGCAGGAGCGCGTGTGCTTCATGTGCTCCAGCCTGGTCGGGATGATCACGCAGTCATGATGCCCGCCGTTGCTGGGCAGGATGCCGACCAGCGTGTCGGTCGAGGCGTCGATGATCGCGATGCCGCTCGACTGGCGCTGGAAGCCGCTGAACGGCGTCAGCACATACTTACCGTCGTAGGTGATCGCCGGCGTCTGCAGATCCGGGCCGATGCCCTGAATCTCCTTCAGGATCGTCCAGGTCTTGGTGTCGACCACCATGATGCCGCTGTAGGCGGGTGAAGGATGCAGGATGGACAGGTAGAGCTTCGAACTGTCCATCGAGAACACCATGTGGAACGGGTTCGGGTACTTGCCGCGCCACAGGGGATCCTCGACGTGGGCGATCTTGCGCCACTTGGTCGGGTCCGGGTCTTCACAGCTGAAGACCGAGCAGTTGTTTTCCCGCAGGTTGTTCATCATCACCAGGAACTTGCCGTCGGGCGAGAAACCGATCTCATGGCCCGGCGAATGAATCTTGTCGAAGGTGACCTTCCATGTGTCCTTGTCGATCTGCTCGACCGGATACTGGGCCTGTGAGTCCTTGTTGAACTGCAGGAAGGCCGCTGGCTCGAAATTCTTCTCGGGGTCGAGAATGCAGATGCCGCCACACAGGCGGACGACGGTGGCGGCCCAACGGCCCTCGGGATGCCAGATCGTGCCATCGGCACCGGTGAGCGTGAGCGGCGCATCACCGGGTAGCGAGCCCTCTTCGACGAACAGCTCGCCCATGGGCACCATTTCCCAATCGATCTTGTTGCCCTTGGTACCGCGATAGTCGTAGAGGCCGGTCTTGGCGTCGGGATAGATCTTCTTGATGGTGAGCGTGCCGCCCTTGATCCAGGCATCGCGCAGGTCGGGCACATTGGGCGTCCAGTCGAACTTGAGGGCCGCCTTCACCTTCGACGTCGTGCGGTCGAAGCAGGCGGCGATGTCCTTCTGGCCGTCGGTGACGAAATAGGACTGGGCATCCTTGGGATTGACCGTGACATGGACGCCGAGCCCTAGGCCGGTGGTTTCCGACACGTTCTCGATCATCTGCATCTGCGTCCCGTCGAAGCGGACGCGATAGATGTTGGTGCCCGGCGCCGGCTCGGTGATGGCGGTGGGGATGCCGTAGATCAGCGAGTTCTTGCCGCCCTGCGTCGAGTTGACGAATTCGAAGCCGTGATACGGGTCCGAACTCGGAAACGCGCACAGATGATGGCTGATCGGGCTGTAGTCGCCGTAGTTCCAGTACCAGATCGAGGCCAGTACGCGGTTGGAGTTGAGATCGAGGGCGTAGGTCCCGCCGCCCAGCTTGGTCGGCAGCAACGCGATCCACTGCCCGAGGCTGCGGCCCTTGACGTCGGCCTTGCTGTCGACGATCTCGCGCACGATGTGCTGCTGCTGCGGGCCCGAACCGGCCGCCTGGAAGACGCCGGTGTCCGACGAGCCGCCGCCCAGCGCATTGTAGCCAAGCACGGCTACTTCAGCGACGCCCGCCGTGCCGACGGCGACGTTCAGCATCGTGCGCCGGCTCATCCTGGTCTTGCGCACCGGAGCTGCGGCCTCGGCGGCCTTGGCCTTCTCGACGGCGGCTTCCTGCTTGGCGATCAGGTAGGTCTGGAATTCGGCGCGATCCCTTTCCAACACTTCGGCGTTGCGCTTGAGAAATTCGTCGATCGAAGCCTTGCGCGCCGGAAGACTTGGCTCCACGGCCGCAGCAATGATCGGAGCGGCACCCAAGTCAGGGGAAGCCTTCTTGGTTGGCGTCTCTCTGGTCGGTTCACTCATCTGCCACGCTCCGCCGCTACCGTAATTCGCGAATACTAGACACGCCCTCTGGCGAAGGACATTCTGAAATTTGAACAACTGACGGCTGTTTTCCGACGGTGACGCGGGTAGTCTCTGCCGATGGACTACGCCGTCGTCATCAGCGCCATCGTGCTCGGTCTCTCCGTTCTGGCGACGGCTGCGAAATTCCTCGACTGGTTCATCCATACCGATCCGCAGACGATGATCAGGGTCAGCCGCTGGATGCTGTTGCTTCTGGTCGTCGCCT
>JAUXST010000758.1 GCA_030679805.1 Reyranella sp.
GCCACACCGACACGTCGGGCCCGGAAGCCTACAACATGGCGCTGTCGCTGCGTCGTGCGAACACGGTCAAGGACGCGCTGGTGCGTGAAGGCGTGCCGGCGACGGCGATCACGGTGATCGGCCGCGGCGAGGCCGGCTTGCTGGTCAAGACCGCCGACGGTGTCCGCGAGCCACAGAACCGCCGCGTCGAGATCGTCATCCAGTAGGACGGTCCAAAGCTTCAGCTTTCGCTGGAAATTTGAAGGAGCGGCCGGGTAATTCCCGGCCGTTTCCTTTTTCAGGTCTGCTATCAATTACCGGGCAATTGTCGGGCAATTGTCGGGGGCAGGCGCTTTTCGGGTTGGCGGGGGCGGACGCGGCCTCTATATCCGGGCGCAGGAGAGTGAATTTTATGTCGCAAGTGTTGATGCCCAAGGCGACCGCCGTTTGGCTGGTCGAGAATACGACCCTGACGTTCGACCAGATTTCGGCCTTCACCGGCCTGCATCCGCTCGAGGTCCAGGCGATCGCCGATGGCGAGGTGGCGGGCGGCATGACGGGTTTCGACCCGACAACCAACGGCCAGCTCACCAAGGAAGAGATCAAGCGCGCCGAAGCCGATAAGAACGCCGCGCTGAAACTCACGCCGCGCGACGTGCCGATGCCGGTCGCCCGCTCGAAGGGCCCGCGCTACACGCCGGTGGCCAAGCGGCAGGACCGTCCCGATGCCATCGCCTGGCTGCTGAAAATCCATCCGGAATTGCAGGACAGCCAGGTCGCACGGCTGGTCGGTTCAACCAAGAGCACCGTCCAGTCGGTACGTGACCGCTCGCACTGGAACATGCAGAACGTGCGGCCGCGCGATCCTGTGACGCTTGGTCTCTGCATGCTGAAGGACCTCAACGACGCCGTCGACAAGGCGCGCCGCAAGGCTGCCCGCGAGGATGCCGCCAAGAAGAAGGCGCAGGCCAAGGCAGGTGCTGCCGCCGAAGCGGAGAAGGAAGCCGTCGATCCGGCCGAGGCCGATCAGCCTGACATCGGCGAGACCACACAAAACTGACGCTGCTGCCAACTTCGCGCTCGCCTTCGTGCGAGAAGGTCGGCAGACTGCTGGCCAATTGAACGGCGCCGCAAGCGCGCCGACTGATAAACGCGTGGAGGAGGGAACACCAACATGACTCGTCTGACGGGAGCCATTTTCGCGGCCGGCACGTTCCTGGCACTCGCCCTGATGGGCGGCGCCAGTGCACAGCAGGCCGCCACGGAACTTCGCTATACGACCGGCGCGCCAGAGAAGACTCCGTGGGTCACGCCGCAGCTGCGGCGCTTCGAGACCGATGTCGCCGAAGAGAGCGGCGGCAAG
>JAUXST010000765.1 GCA_030679805.1 Reyranella sp.
ATCGCCGCTCAGCAACCAGCGCACCGACGAATACGGCGGCACGATGGAAAAGCGCCGGCGCTTTCCCCTCGAAGTATTCGAGGCCTGCCGCAAGCTGTGGCCGCGGGACAAGGCGATCGGCATGCGACTGTCGGCGACCGACTGGGTCGAGGGCGGGCTCACGCTCGAGGACACGATCGAGACGGCGCGGCAGCTCAAGGCATTGGGCTGCGACTTCGTTGACGCCAGCTCCGGCGGCAACTCGCCGGCCCAGAAGATCCAGATTGGCCCCGGCTATCAGGTGCCGTTCGCCGCCCGCATCCGCCGTGAAGCCGGCATCAAGACGTGGGCGGTCGGCATCATCACCGAGCCGGAACAGGCCGAGCGCATCGTCGCTTCGGGCGAGGCCGACTGCACCGTGCATGCGCGCTCCTTCCTGGTCGATCCGCGCTGGGGCTGGAACGCCGCGCGCGCACTCGGCGTAGAGACGCCGCCGCTGCCACTGCCGGCGGCCCGCGGCGGGTCGATCCTGGCGTTCAAGCCGCACCAAGGGATGGCCAAGGCCGCGGAGTAGGGCAGGTTCATGTCGAGCGTCCTGCTGGTCGAAGACGAATTCCTGATCCGCACCGTTCTCGTCGACGCATTGGCCGAGGTCGGGCTTGCCTGCATCGAGGCACCGACCGGCCAGGCGGCACTCGACGTCATGACCGGCGCCGCGCCGCTGTCGGCCATCATCGTCGACATCGGCCTGCCCGACATGTCGGGCGAGAGGGTGATCGAGGCAGCAGCCCTGTATCGGCCGGGGACGCCCGTCATCCGCTGCTCCGGCACGCTCGAGCGCGGCGACGCGAGCAGCCCCGGCGCGCATGTCTTTGCCAAACCTTATAGCGCCCTCGAACTGTCGAAGTTCGTCGCCTCCCTGGTATCAGCCGGCTCCTGAGCGGAGTCGTGCCGGACTCGGCAAGCAAACTGTCACAATCAGTCGAGAAGGCATGGGACAGGAGTCTACGTCGCCATGCGCCTCACGCCGCGTTGGCCAAGTCATTGTTCGTGTTGGCTGAATCCGGAGTCTCCGGCGCCGCGGCGTGGGACGCCGAATGACTCGTTTCACGTCGCCGTTCCATCAGGACGAGCAGCCGTGTCCCCATGTCGCAGTCGACGCCGGCATGGCTCGCCGGGCCGGTGGTGAAGAAGGCGCACAGAGAGGCGAGGCGCCTCCGCTCGGGCGACAAGCACTTGCCGGGGGGGGCATAGATCAGGCGGGGGAGAGATCATGGGTAGGAGCATAGATAAAAGGATAGGATAGTCAATATCCAGTTTGAGCCTACCCACATGCTTGCCCGTCGCTACGAAGGCGCTAGTTTCGTCCCATGAGTGTCACTGCGCCCTCCGCCGACCCGCCGCCGCCGGGTGCCAAGCCCGAGCCGCTGGCCGTGCGTATCGCTGAGCCGGCTCCGACGGTGTCGCCGCTG
>JAUXST010000793.1 GCA_030679805.1 Reyranella sp.
GCCCGGGACGGAGAGGCCCTCGAAGGTGCCCTCGATCGCCGCATCGAACCTGTTGGGAATGCGCAGGCCGGGCTCGTTGTCGAGCGGCACGCCCCACAGCTTCTCGAACATGGTGCGCGTGGCATCGTCGGAGATGTGGCGGTAGCCGGTGAGCTCGTGCGGGAAGGAGCCCATGTCGCAGGCGCCCTGGACGTTGTTCTGGCCGCGCAGCGGGTTCACGCCGACGCCCCGCCGGCCGAGATTGCCGGTGGCCATCGCCAGGTTGGCGAGCGCCATGACCGCCGTGGTGCCCTGGCTGTGCTCGGTGACGCCGAGCCCATAGTAGATCGCGCCATTGCCGCCGGTGGCATAGAGGCGGGCCGCGCCGCGGATCGCCTCGGGCGACACGCCAGCCACGAGGCCGACGGTCTCGGGGCTGTTCTGCGGCTCCGACACGAAGGCGGCCCAGTGCTCGAAGGCATCGCGGTCGCAGAACTCGCGGACGAAGCTCTCGTTCACGAGGCCCTCGGTGACGATGGTATGCGCCAGCGCGTTCAGGATCGCGGCATTGGTGCCCGGGCGCAGCGGCAGGTGGTACTGCGCCTCGATGTGCGGCATGCGCACGAGATCGGTGCGGCGCGGGTCGATCACGATCAGCTTGGCGCCGGCACGCAGCCGCTTCTTCATGCGCGAGGCGAAGACTGGATGGGCGTCGGTCGGGTTGGCGCCGATCACCAGGATCACGTCGCTATCGTCGACCGAGTCGAAATCCTGAGTGCCGGCCGACGTGCCGAACGTGGTCTTCAGGCCGTAGCCGGTGGGCGAATGGCAGACGCGGGCGCAGGTATCGACATTGTTGTTGCCGAAGCCGCCACGCACCAACTTCTGCACCAGATAGGTCTCCTCATTGGTGCAACGCGAGGAGGTGATGCCGCCGACCGCCAGCCGGCCGTGCTTGCCCTGGAGCCGCTTGAATTCCGACGCGACGCGATCGATCGCGACGTCCCAGCTCACTTCACGCCAGGGCTGCTCGATGCTCTCGCGGATCATCGGATTGAGGATGCGCTCCTTGTGGTTGGCGTAGCCCCAGGCGAAGCGGCCTTTTACGCAGGAATGGCCGTGGTTGGCCTTGCCGTCCTTGTAGGGAACCATGCGCACCAGTTCCTCGCCGCGCATCTCGGCCTTGAAGCTGCAGCCGACGCCGCAATAGGCGCAGGTGGTGACCACCGAATGCTCGGGCTGGCCGATGTCGATCAGGGATTTTTCCGACAGGGTGGCGGTCGGGCAGGCTTGTACGCAGGCACCGCAGGACACGCATTCGGAGCTGAGGAAATTGTCGCTCAGCATGCCGGCCGAGACCTTGGAGTCGAAGCCGCGGCCCTGGATGGTGAGCGCGAAGGTGCCCTGCACTTCCTCGCAGGCGCGCACGCAGCGCGAACAGACGATGCATTTGGAGGCGTCGAAGGTGAAGTACGGGTTCGACTCGTCCTTCTCGAGCTCGAGATGGTTCTCGCCCGCGTAGCCGTAGCGCACGTCGCGCAGGCCGACGGCGCCCGCCATGTCCTGCAGCTCGCAATCGCCGTTGGCCGCGCACGTCAGGCAATCCAGCGGATGGTCGGAGATGTAGAGTTCCATCACGCCCTTGCGGACCTGCTTCAGCCGCTCGGTCTGAGTCGACACGACCATGCCAGGCGCGACCGGCGTCGTGCACGAGGCGGGCGTGCCGGGCCGGCCGGCGATCTCGACAAGGCAGAGCCGGCAGGAGCCGAAGGCATCGACAGAATCGGTGGCGCAGAGCTTGGGAACCTGGATACCGGCGTCCATGGCGGCGCGCATGATCGATGTGCCGGCGGGCACCAGGACCTCGTTGCCGTCGATGGTGAGTTTTACCGTTTCGGCCGATGTGCGGGCGGGCGTCCCGTAGTCGATTTCATGAACGAGAGACATGGCGCTCTCCTCTCTATTCCGCCGCTGCCGCGAGGCGCGGGCGGGTGAAGTCCTCGGGGAAATGTCTTATGGCGCTCATCACCGGATAGGGCGTGAAGCCGCCGAGCGCGCAGAGCGAGCCGAATTTCAGTGTCTGGCAAAGGTCGGTGATCAGCGCGAGGTTGGCCTCTGCCCGATCGCCGGCGATGATCTTGTCCATCGTCTCGGTGCCGCGGACCGAACCGATGCGGCAGGGCGTGCACTTGCCACAGGATTCGATGGCGCAGAATTCCAAAGCGAAGCGGGCTTGCTTGGCCATGTCGACGCTGTCGTCGAACACCACGACGCCGCCGTGCCCGATCAACCCGTCGCGCGCGGTAAAGGCCTCGTAGTCGAACGGCGTATCGAACAGGGCTCGCGGGAAGTAGGCGCCCAGAGGCCCGCCGACCTGCACGGCGCGCGCTGGCCGGCCACTGGCCGTTCCGCCACCAATGTCGTCGACGATCTCGCCCAGGGTGAGGCCGAAGGCCGCCTCGAACAGGCCGCCATGCTTGACGTTGCCGGCAAGCTGGATCGGCATCGTACCGCGCGAGCGGCCCATGCCGAGATCGGCGTAGTGCTTGGCGCCGTCGGCCAGGATGGCAGGCACCGTGGCGAGCGAAATCAGGTTGTTGATGACGGTCGGCTTGCCGAACAGGCCCTTGTGCGCCGGCAGCGGCGGCTTGGCGCGTACCTGACCGCGCTTGCCCTCGAGGCTTTCGAGCAACGAGGTCTCCTCGCCGCAGACATAGGCGCCGGCACCGACGCGGACCTCAATGTCGAACTTCGCCTCGACACCCAGCAGACCCTCGGCTTCGGCCAATACGATGGCGCGCTCCATGACCCGGATGGCGTCGGGATATTCCGAGCGGATGTAGATATAACCCTTGGTCGCACCGACAGCGAAGCCAGCGATCGTCATGCCCTCGATCAACAGGAAGGGATCGCCTTCCATGATCATGCGGTCGGCATAGGTGCCCGAATCGCCTTCGTCGGCGTTGCAGACGATGTATTTGCGGTCCGCCGTCGTGTCGGCAACGGTCTTCCACTTGATGCCGGTCGGGAAGCCCGCACCGCCGCGGCCGCGCAGGCCCGATTTCGTGACCTCCTCGACGGTGGCGGCGGCACCGAGGCTCTTCGCGCGTTCCAGGCCGCGATAGCCACCATGGGCGCGATAGTCGGCGAG
>JAUXST010000800.1 GCA_030679805.1 Reyranella sp.
CGCCGCACCCTCATTCGCCCAGACCGTCGGCACCTGCCCGCGGGGCGGTGGCGCCAACCAGCCGCCGCCGGTGCGGGTGCTGTTCGATCTCGGCAGCGCCCAGCTCAGGGCCGACAACAAGCCGGTCATCGCCCAGGCGGCGGGCACTGCCAAGGCGCGGCAGGTTTCCGTCATCTGCCTGATCGGCCACACCGACAAGCTAGGCGACAAGACGTTCAACGAGAAGCTGGCACGATCGCGTGCCCAGACCGTCGCGGCACAGATGATCCGCGATGGCGTGCCAGCCAATCATCTCTACATCGTCGCCGACCCGGAGGCGTTCGGGAACATGAGCCTCGGCAAGGAGGACGCTTCGGTGACCGACCGCAAGGTGACGATCTTCTTCTCACGCTAGATTGGGCCTGCTGAACTAGACCGGCATCTCGATCACGGCCTTGCCCACGACCTGGCGGTCGATCAGGGCGCGAAAGGCATCGGCCGCGCGCTCCATCGGAAAGCGATGCGAGATGTGCGGTCGCATGACTCCGAGACCGGCCAGGCGGGGCAGTTCGTTGGCATAGTCGCGGCCGAGTTCGGGTGAATGACGCCGGATCGTCTCGCCGGCGCGCACCCCCAGGATTGTCAGGCCCTTGATCAGGATATGGTTGGACATGAGCTTGCTCGGTCCGCCCGAGGTGAAGCCCACGACCAGCAGGCGCGCGCCATAGGCGGCGACGCGTACTGACTTCTCCAGCACCTCACCGCCCACCGGGTCGTAGACGACGTCGACGCCCTTGCCGCCGGTCAGTTCCTTCACGACGGCGACGAAGTCGGCGGTGTGATAGTTCACCACATCGTCCGCGCCGTTTGCCTTCACGACAGCCAGCCGAGCGTCGTCACCGCCGGTGGCGATCACGCGTGCCCCGATATGGCTGCCGAGCTGGACCGCGGCCATGCCGACGCCGCCCGAAGCGCCATGCACCAGCAGGACTTCGCCCCCCTTGAGTTGGGCGCGATGGACCAGTGAGTGGAAGGCGGTGGTCGCACCGACGCGGAACGCCGAGCCCTCGGCAAAGGACCAGCCCTCGGGCAGGTGCATCAGGACACCACCCGCCGCCACGCGCGCATATTCGGCCATGGCGCCGGGGCGGACCCCGAAGATCACCTTGTCGCCGGCCCGCCAGTCCTTCACCTCGGCGCCGACCGCCGCGACCGTGCCGGCGCCCTCCATGCCCGGAATGAAGGGCAACTCGGGCTTGTGCTGGTAACCTGCGCTCAGCATCAGGACATCGGGGAAATTGACCGAGGCGGCGCCGACCTTGATCAGCACCTCGGCTGGCCCAGGTTGCGGGATCGGCCGCTCCTCGATTTTCAGGACGGAAGGATCGCCCAGGCGATCGCAAACGATGGCGCGCATGAGGGGCGCCTTCATCCGGCTAGTCGAGTTCGAAGGCGTTCTTGTAGTCGAGCTTCAGCGCCGGATCCTGGTCTTCCTTGCGCAGCAGGCAGTTGCCGACGACCAGCACCTCGATCTCGCTGCCCATGAAGCAGCGCCACGCATCCTCTGGCGTGCAGACGATCGGCTCGCCGCGCACGTTGAACGAGGTGTTCACGATCACCGAGCTGCCCGTCTTCGCCTTGAAGGCCGAGATCAGGTCGTAGAACGGCTTGTTGGTCTCTTCATGCACCGTCTGGATGCGGCCCGAATAGTCGACGTGCGTGACCGCCGGAATGTCGGAGCGCGGCACGTTCAGCTTCTCGATGCCGAACAGCTTCTCTTCCTCCGCGGTCATCTTGCGGCGGCGCTGTTCGACGACCGGCGCGACCATCAGCATGTAGGGACTGTCGGTATGGAACTCGAAATACTTGTCGACGTCCTCGCGCAGCACCGCCGGCGCGAAGGGACGGAACGACTCGCGGTACTTGACCTTGAGGTTCAGCGTCTTCTGCATCGACGGCGACCGCGCATCGCCCAGGATCGAG
>JAUXST010000813.1 GCA_030679805.1 Reyranella sp.
CGGATCACCAGCGGCGCCGAGTCGGCGATGATCCTGGCCATGCGGCGCGCCTCGGCGCGTTCCTCGCCCAGCGGCACGACCTTGTTCACGAAGCCCACGTCATAGGCGCGCTTCACCGAGATCTCCTCGCCCAGGAGCAACAGCTCCATCGCGACCTTGTGCGGCATGCGCGAAACGATGCCCGGCATCAGGCCGCCGAATACGCCGACTTTGGCCTCGGGATACATGAACTTGGTGGTATCGGCCGAAACCATCAGATCGCAGGTCATGACCATGCAGATGGCGCCGCCGATCACCCAGCCCTGGGTGACGCCGATCACCGGCTTGGTAAGCGCGTGGCTGACATGCGGCACGGCCTTCCACATCGCGGACGGCGGCTCCTTGAGGTCGGCGCCGACGCAGAAGGCGGGCCCGTCGGCCTGCAGAATGGCGACCTTGTCGCCGCCCGCCTCGAACGCGCGATAGGCGTCGTAGAGGCCGTCACACAGGGCCTGACTGAGCGCATTGCGCTTCTCCGCCCGCGTCATGGTGATGGTGGTGATGCCTTCGCTCGACTCGACTTTTACCAAACTCACGGCGATCCTCCGGTGCTTCTTGCGCCCGATGCTACCAGCCGCCCATACTCCCCGCATCAGGAGTCGCACCATGCAAACGCGCAATCCCTTTATCGACGACCTCACCAAGGTGGCCAACGGCGCCGTAGGCGCGCTCAGCGGCATGAAGGACGAGATCGAGGCCCGCGTGCGCGACCAGATCGCCAAGATCCTGGACGGCATGGATATTCCGCGCCGCGACGAATTCGACGCCGTGAAGGCCATGGCCGCCAAGGCGCGCGAGGAGAACGAGGAACTGAAAAAGCAGATCGCCGAACTGCAGTCCAAGCTGGACGGGCGCTGAGACGATGCGCGTGGGCGTTGAGGTCGGCGGCACCTTCACCGACCTCGTGGCGGTCGAGGACGGCAGGATCGTCGTCACCAAGGTGCCGAGCACACCGCGTAGTCCCGATGTCGGCGCCTTCGCCGCTCTGACCGCCTCGGGCATCGATCTCTCGCGCATAAAAGATCTCGGCCACGGCTCGACCGTCGCTACCAACGCCGTGCTGGAACGCAAAGGCGCGGCCGTGGCCTTCATCGCGACCGCGGGCTTCCGCGACCTGCTGTTCATGCAGCGCCATGACCGGCGCAACATCTACGATCTCTTCTATGCCAAGCCTGCGCCGCCAGTGCGCCGCAAAGACTGCTTCGAGGCGTCAGAGCGCTTGCGCGCTGATGGGTC
>JAUXST010000814.1 GCA_030679805.1 Reyranella sp.
GGATGGCGCTGCTGTGCATCAGCAGGGTGTAGCCGTCCGGCTTGGCGCGGGCGACGATCTGCGCGCCGATCAGTCCGCCGGCGCCGCCGCGGTTGTCGACCACCACGGCCACGCCCAGTCGCGCGCTCAGGCGTTCCGCCATCAGGCGGGCCAGCGTGTCGGTGATGCCGCCCGCGGCATAGGGCCCCACGATGGTCACGGGCTGGCTGGGAAAAGCCGGCTGGGCGCGGCCGGGCATGGCCGCGCAGAGCAGCAAGGTCAGGACGAGGGCGAAACGGCGGAGTGGCATCACGGCGGAAGCTCCCTGGGTCGCGATGCTACCCTAGGCCGTCGAGGGGCCGGTTTCGTTGGCAATATGGAGCAAGCAGCGTGCAGCAAATTAGCGTCGGTCGCCGACGCGGACCGACGCTCAGGCCTCGCAGGTGAGAAAGCTGCCGTCGGCCACCAGCATGGCGACTTCGTCGCGCACCGCGGCGGCCAGGTGCTGCAGGGCGGGCGAGTGCGCGCGCTCCTCCGGCAGGGCGAGCACCAGGGTGCGGGTGATGGCCGGATCGTCGACCGGTGCCGCGGTCAGCATCCCCGTCTCGAGATCGGCGCGAACGGCGTGGAGCGAGGCGAAGACCTGTGCGAGGCCCTTCGCGGCCAGCGCCTTCAGCGCCTGCAGGGCGGCCACTTCGAAGCGGACGTTGAGAGTCAGGCCGTGTCCGCGCGCCACGCCTTCGAGATGTTGCCGGAACGGATCGCCGGGATCGGCCAAGGCCAACGGCACCCCGGCCAGATGGGAGAAGGGCAGCGGGCGATCCAGGCGGTAGCCGCAGGCGCGGTCTCCGACCAGGAGCAGCCGCTCGGAAAACAACGGAGTCAGGGCCAGTTCCCGCGTCGGCTTCGGGTCGAACAGCAGGGCGACGTCGAGATCGCCGGCCGACAGCATTTGCCGCAGATGGTCGGACACGCCGCCGACGAAGCGGATGTTCACGGCGGGATGACGCGGGATGAAGCCGGTGGCGAGCCGGGCGCTCAAGGTGTCCAGCAGCAGCCAGGGGATGCCGATGGCGACCTTGCCGGATACGGCGTTACGCAGGGACAGCATCTCCGCCTTGAGCTGCTCCAGCGCCGCGAGGATCGGCTGCGCGCGGTCGACCAGATGGCGTCCCGCGTCCGTCGGCGTCAGGCCGCGGCCGTGGCGCTGGAACAACGGGGTGCGCAGCTCGGCTTCGAGAAGCCGGATCTGCCGGCTCAATGCCGTCTCGACGATGCGCAGCCGAACCGCAGCCTTCTTCAGGCTGCCCACCTGGGCAACCACGAGCAACGTCTGCAATTGGCGGAGGTCCATCGGGCCCTGTCCGATCGGGTGATCAGCAACGAGATCCCTAGCACGCCACCCGTGTCCGGAGGAATTCGGGCGAGCCCACGGCGGCATGCGGCCCCGGCGACATCGCCCAGGCGCACCAGCTCAACGAGTTCCTGCTCGCGTCCCAGATCGAATCCTGCGAGGGCTTCATGAAGCGCATGGTGGAGTGGTGCTGCCGGGACTAGGCCATCTTTCGGTCGCTCACCCGGTCGCTGCCAGGGCCTGTGTCAGATCGGCGATCAGGTCGTCGGGATGCTCGATCCCGACCGAGAGGCGGATCGTCGTGTCCAGCACGCCGATACGGTCGCGGACTTCCACTGGAACGCCGGAGTGCGTCATGGCGGCGGGATGGCTCGCCAGCGATTCGGTGCCGCCGAGGCTGACCGCCAGCTTGAAGATCTGCAACGCGTTCAGGAAGGCGAACGCCTCCTTCTCGCCGCCCTTGATGTCGAACGAGAAGGTCGAGCCCGCCCCAGTGCATTGCCGGGCAAAGACCCTCTGCGCCGGGGAGCCGTCCTCCAGGAACTTGAGGTAGTGGACCTTGCCGACCCTGGGATGGTCGCGCAGATACTCGGCAACGAGTCTCGCATTGGCCTCGGCCCGCTCCATCCGGAGCCCGAGCGTCTCGAGCGAGCGCCCCAGCATCCAGCAGGAATGCGGATCGAGCTGCGTGCCGAGACTGCCACGCAAGGCCTTGATCGGCCCGATGGTCGCCTGTGCGCCCAGCGTGGCGCCGGCGATGAGGTCGGAATGGCCGCCGACATACTTGGTGAGCGAGTAGACCGAGACGTCGGCGCCGTGGTCGAGCGGACGCTGGAACACCGGACCCAGCAGGGTGTTGTCGCAGACCAGGACGGGCCGGAAGCCACCCTGCTTTTGTCCGGGTGCGGTGCCGATCTCGTCGGCGATCTTCCGCAGCAGCGCGATATCGACCAGCGTGTTGGTCGGGTTGGCCGGCGTTTCGATCATGATGACCGACAGGCGTCCTTTGCCGCGCGCCTCCGCCGCGGCCGAGCGAACAGCTCCCTCGTCGACGCCGTCGACGAAGCCGACCGCGCCGATGCCGAAGCCCGCCATCGTGCGCGACAGCAGCGTTTCCGTCCCGCCGTAGAGCGGCTGGGAATGCAGGATGACGTCGCCGGGCCGGGCGAA
>JAUXST010000824.1 GCA_030679805.1 Reyranella sp.
CGGGGTGGGAGCGCGCGTATCTCGCCTCGACGGGGCCGGACTTCGGCACGCGCGAGAGCCGGCATATCGACAGTGTCGAGCAGATCACGTGGCGCCACGTGACGGAGGGCCGCCGCGCCGCGGATTGCGTGGCGCTGGGCGCGTGGGGCGTGGAGTGGCACGACCGCGCGAGCTTCGAGAGCAGCTTCGTCTATCCACCTGATGGCGGCACCTACGACATTCCGCTCGGCTGCCTGCGGAGCGTGGATACACCGAACCTGTTCGCGGCGGGCCGGACGGCCGATGGCGACCGCCAGGCGGGCGCGTCGCTGCGGGTGATGGGAACGGCGTTTGCAACGGGCCAGGCGGCCGGCGTGGCGGCGGCGTGCCAGGCGCGCGGCGGGCGTGTCGATGCGGCGGAGGTGCGGAAGATTTTGGCCGGCCAGGGGGCGTTGCTGGATCCGGCGGATATGCCGGGGCCGGTCGAGGTGGTCAGGGTCTGACCTGGGCTCCGAGCAGGATCCGACCGGGCATCCGAAGGCAGGAATCTCGAGAGTTGACCTACAAATTGGAAATGTAGGTCAACTCGTCTATTGACTTGGTTGACCTACATTTCCAATTTGTAGGTCACCTGAGGATCGAGGAGGCATTTCGTGGAGGAGATGGATCTCGCGGCCCAGACCATGTTCGCGGAACTGCTCCAACGTACCCTGGATGCGGAGTTCGACGCCGAGTTTCCGGAAAAGGGCAGCTTCAGGCGCAAGAAGTCGAAAGACCGCTTCTATTGGCACTATCAATGGCGCGAGGGCGAAAAAGTCCTCAGCAAGTATGTCGGCCCCGCAACGGACCCGGCAATAGCGGATCGGATCGAACGATTCGGCGAGTTCAAGGCCAGCTTCAAGCGACGGCAAACGCTCGTCAGGGCTCTCATCGGTGCGGGCCTTCCGACGCCCGACCCCGTGTCGGGCGTCATCGTCGAAGCGATGTGGAAGGCGGGCTTCTTTCGCCTGCGGGGAGTGCTCGTGGGCACGCTGGCGTTCCAGACTTACGCCGGACCATTGGGGGTAAACCTCGGAGGCCGGCCCTTGACGACCCAGGATGCGGACTTCGCCCAATCCTGGGGCATATCGGAGAACATCGGCGAGAGCATTGCCGACCCGTTGACGATTCTGCGCGGCGTCGACCCGACCTTCCGACCCGTTCCCAACCTCGGCGACCCCGTCGTGTCGACCCGCTATCGAAATCGGATGGACTATGCCGTCGACTTTCTGACACCAAATCGCGGCTCCGCCGAGCATCAAGGAAAGCCCGCCAGGATGAAGGCCCTGGGCGGTGCCGGCGCCCAGCCTCTGAGGCACCTCGATTTTCTGATTCGCGAGACCGAGCGCTCCCTTCTGCTCTTTGGTGGCGGTGTTCCCGTCACCGTGCCGCGGGCCGAGCGCTATGCCGTGCACAAGCTGATCGTTGCCGTGGAAAGAGTGGAGCAGGCCAAGTCGCCGAAGGACATCCTCCAGGCGCACACGCTCATCCAAGCCCTCGCGGTGAGGCGTCCTGCCGAACTGGCCCAGGCCTGGAAGACGGCGTGGGCGGCCGGCGATCAGTGGCGCAAGAAGCTTGCGGCCGGGCGGCAGCGCTTGCCGGCGGACTCGCAAGCGACGCTCGACAGGCTGGTGGGCGGCGCGAAAGCGCCCACGCGCCGGGCGCGCGGCCCAGGCGGAGGCAAGGAGGCAGCACCATGATCGATGAACGCGGCTTCCCTCCCCGCCGGCGGGGAGCGAGGCCCCACCTGATCGCGCGGCCGCGACTGGCCTCGCCCGCCGCCCGCCCCTATGATCACTGCCAATGATCGAAGAACGCAGCGGCCAGGCTGCGCGCGCGGGAGGCCCTCATGAAGATCGTTGTTCTCCTCACCCAGCTCGCCGCGGTGGTGCTGGCGGCGCTGGCCCTCTGGTCGATCCGCCACGAGCTCAATGAGCGGGCCACCACGCGGCTCGCGTGGGTGGTGACGCCGGCGCTGGCGATCGTGGTGGCGGCGGTGCTGCTGATCGTCTCGCCGGGCAAGCGCTACGAACTGTGGGTCGCCGCCATCGTCATTGGCCTCGTGATCGGCGCGGTCGCGGGCGCGCTGATGAAGATCAACCAGGACACGGGCCTCGGGCTGCTGCGCGTTCCCCGCACCTGGGATGGTGCCGCGGCGGCGGCGCTGCTGCTGGTGTTAACGCTGGCCCGGGTCGTGACCTCCAACCTGATGGCGCGCGAATCGGGCAAGTTCGGCGTGCTGGGCGCCGCGGCGGCGTTCCTCGCCGCCTACCTCGCCGCCCGCTACGTCATCGCGCGCCTCTACAAGGTGCCGCGCGCGATCCATCTCGACATGATCCGGGGCAGAAACCCGCACAGGACGCTCATCGCCTGAGGCGACGCCGGGAAAAGCCATGATTTAATGGCTCTTGATGACCATACCAACTAGTTGGTATGTATCCACTCATGACCTCGCAAACCCATCCTCCGTCGCGGCAAAAAATCCTCGAAGCGGCGATCGATGTCGTCCGGGCCAAGGGCTATGCCGCCACGACGGTCGACGATCTCTGCGCCGCGGCGGGCGTTACCAAGGGCAGCTTCTTCCATCATTTCAAAAGCAAGGAAGAGATGGTGTTACAGGCGGTGGCGCACTGGGGCAGCTGGACCGACGGGATCTTTGCCGCCGCGCCCTACGCCGCCGCCGACGATCCGCGCGACCGCGTGTTCGGCTATCTCGATTTCCGCCGCGACCTGCTCGACCACACGGTGCCGCAGTTCACCTGCCTGATGGGCACGCTGGTGCAGGAGACCTACGACACGCATCCCGCGGTGCGCGCGGCCTGCGACCGCGGCATGTCCTCCCACGTGGCCTTCCTGGGGCGCGACATCGAGGCGGCGCGGCTCCTGTACGCACCCGATGCTGCGTGGACGGCGGAGAGCGTCGGCTACTTCATCCAGGCCGTGCTGCAGGGCTCGTTCATCTTCGCCAAGGCCAAGCAGGACGCCGAGATCGCGCGCGGAAACCTCGCACACCTCAGGCGTTATCTCGAAAGCCTGCTGGGCTCCCCCTCTTCCAACCGTTCATGAAGGAGAACAATCATGTCGACCGCTGCATCCCCCGGTACTGGCACCGGCACCGTCCGCTTCCACCGTGTCCTCACCGCACCGCCCGAGCGCATCTACCGCGCCTTCCTCGATGCCGACGCCATGTCCAAGTGGCTGCCGCCGCACGGCTTCACCGGCCACGTCCACAAGATGGACGCCAAGGTGGGCGGCAGCTACCGCATGACGTTCACCAATTTTTCTTCCGGCAATGGCCACAGCTTCGGCGGCACCTATCTGGAACTCGTGCCGAACGAGCGGCTGCGCTACACGGCCAGCTTCGACGACCCCAACCTGCCGGGCGAGATGACGACCACGGTCACGCTGAAGAAGGTGATGGTGGGCACCGAGATCACCATCGTGCAGGAGGGCATTCCAGCGATGATCCCGACCGAGGCCTGCACTCTCGGCTGGCAGGAATCGCTCACGCTCCTCGCCCAGCTCGCGCAGCCGGAGATTCCCGGCTGACACCCGCGACGAGCCTGTAACCCCCTCACCTAAGGGCGGAGGTTACTCCGCCCGACTCTCCCCCTTCAGGGGAGAGGGACATGAAAGAGTCTGCTATTCATACTCCTCTCCCCCGTAGGGCTAGGGGATTCACACATGTTCAAGCTGCCGGCGAGCAAGCAGGAAGCCCGCAGCATGCTGGGTGAAGTCGTGCCATCCAATGCCCATCGTCTTTGGACCTGGTGGCTTGTAGTAGCAGTTCCAGCCGCCCATC
>JAUXST010000826.1 GCA_030679805.1 Reyranella sp.
CGAACGCGCAAAAGATCGTCGAGGCCCTGAAGGAGACCGAGGCCGAATCCGAGGCTGACCGTCAGCTCAGTGTGCGCGCCGTCGAACTCCTTCATCAATCCGGCGTCACTCGGATCGTGGCGCCGGCCGCCTATGGCGGTTACGAGTTGCCGGTGCGCGCCCTGGTTGAAGCCGAGCGGACGATCGCGCACGGCAGCACGGCGGCGTCGTGGGTCCTGATGGTCTGTGCGGCCCACACCTCCATTGCCGGGCGCATGCCGCGCCGCGGACAGGATGAAATCTTCGGCGGCCATCCCGGCATGTTGATTCCCGGCGTGCCGTCGCTGCGGGGGACATGCCAGCGCACAAAGGATGGATACATCCTCAACGGCCAGTGGCCCTATGCCAGCGGCGCCGACCATGGCGACTGGGTGCTGGTCGGCTGCAAGGGCATTCGCAACGAAGCCGGCGATCCGTGCCCCTCCCTGATCGTCGTGATGCCCAAGAAGGATGCCGTCATCGTCGACACCTGGTTCACCCTCGGCATGCGCGGCACCGGCTCCAAGGACGTCGCTCTCGAAAACACGTTCGTTCCGGAGCACTACGCGGTGCCCATGATCGAAGCGCAGCTCGGCACCGTGCCGGGGATCGACAGTCCACTCTATCGACTCCCGATCCGGCCGGCCCTGGCGACCATGCTGCTGGGCACGATCGTCGGCATGGCCGAGCGGGGCTTGCAGCTCTTTATCGACAAGACGCGCGGTCGCCGCGATGTCTACACCGGAGCGATGAAGGCCGATAACGCCGGCGTGCAGCGGCGCGTCGCCGAGGCGAGCGTGGAAATTTCCTGCGCCTGGTCGCTGACGCAGCAGAACTGCGATCTGCTCGAGGAGGCGATGCTGCGCGACCCGCCCATGCCGTCGGCCAAGCGCGCACAGGCCCGCTGGAATGCCGCCTACGCCACCGAACTGTGCCGGCGTGCCTGCAACAGACTCTTCGAAGGCGCCGGTGCCGGCGCCGCACACGACAGTCACGTCATGCAGGTCTTTTTTCGCGACATGAACACGGCATCGCATCACGCGATGCTCGATTTCGACGTGAACGTCGAGATCCAGGGCAAGAGCCTGCTGGGCGTGAAACTGGACGACGCGTGGGTCTGAAGACGGTGATGGCCCCGACGCGCCAGGAAGTGACCGCTGCCCGGTCACGACGTACAACAGTCGCGACACCCAACGGCAAGAGGGGCTGCGGTCGCAAGTATGAAGAACGGTGGCATGAAGAGCGACAGCGTTGCGATCGGCATCATCGGCGCCGGTATCATGGGAGAGCGGCTGCTCAACGCGATTCTCCAGCAGGACTCCGCGCTGGTACGGGCCTGCGGCATCTGGGATCCCGCACCTGCCGCGATGCAGCGCATGGCGAAGACCTTTCCCCAGGTGCCGCGCCTCGCCGATGCGGCTGCCGTCATTGCGGCGAGCGACTGCACCTACATCGCCTCGCCCCCGGCCTCGCATCTTCAGTACGCCCGCGCGGCGTTGACGGCCGGCAAAAGCGTGTTCAGCGAGAAGCCGCTGGCGGTCGATGTCGCCGACGCAGCTGCGTTCGTGGCGGAGGCCGGCAGTCGAGGCGCGGTGAACTTTCCTTTCGCCTCTTCGCCTGCCGTGTCGACGATCCAGCGCTGGATCGAGAGCGGGGAGATCGGCACGCCACGGCGCATCGCGATCGAGGTGGGCTTCGCCAGGTGGCCGCGCTCCTGGCAGGCGGATGCGGTGGGTTGGCTGGACAGGCCGATGCAGGGCGGTTTTACGCGCGAGGTCGTCTCGCATTTCCTCTTTCTGTCACGGCGGCTCGTCGGGCCTTTGCACGGCCTGAGCGGCAAGGCGTCTTTTCCGGAAGCCGGCCCGGAAGCCGGCAAATCCGAACGACGCATCGCCGCGACCCTGCAGGCCGGCGATCTGCCGGTCACACTTGCGGGAGCGGTCGGCGAGACGACGAAGGACGATCACAACATCTGGATGCTGGAAGGCGACAAAGGCGCGGTTCGGCTCTGCGACTGGTCGATCGCGCAACGGCGGATGGCGGATGGTACATGGCAGCAGGCGCTGGATGCCCTGCCCCAGGCGCAGGCCCGGCCGCTGGCCCTGAAGCGCCAGCTCGAAGGCGTGGCAAAACTCGCCCGTGGCGAGCCGCATCACCTCGCGACGCTGGCGGACGCCCTCAACGTGCAGGAGATCGTCGAAGGCATTCTCGCCAGCTGAGAGCGTAGAAAAAGAGTGATGGTGCCCCGAGACGGACTGCTCAAAGACAGCAAGTTCAACTACTTAAGTCGACGTGCGACAGACAGCCGTTGCACTGCTTTGCAGGCTTTCGCAGACACGACAGTCGCACTGTATCTGCCGTTGGCGATCGTTGCTCCGTGATGCGCAACAGCTACTGCGGCCCGCTGGCACAGGCTTGAATTCTCGTAGCGACGGCATCACGGCACTTGTAGTGTCGCGCGGTGACCAACAGCCCGCAGCCGACCGCCCCGCCCACCGTGGCGCCGAGCCCGTTCGACCGCCCGGTGCGGATCGTGAAGCCGGTGGGCTGGCTGCAGGCCGCCGCGATCGCCGTCGCCGTGGTGGGCGGCGTCGCATGGGCAGCGCTGCTAGAAGTGCCGATCGTCGTGCAGGGCAAGGGCCTGCTGTTGAGCGTCCATGGCATCGCGGAAATCACCATGCCGAGCCGCGGCACGCTCACCCGCTTGCCGATCCACGAAGGCTCCGACGTCAAGGCGGGCGACCTCGTGGCCTACATCGCCCAGCCCGAGGCGCGCATGCAGCTCACGACTAAGCGGGCGCTGCTGCGCGAGGCGCGGGAGCGGCTGGAGCGTCATCTCGATCTCGACCAGCGCACCAGTGACGCCCAGAGTGCCGCCGACGCCGTGCGCACCCGCGAGGCGGGGACGCGCATCACTTTGCTCACCTCGGAATTCACCGTGCTGCAGGACCGCGAAAAGAGCCTGCGCGAGCTCGCCGCCAAGGGCATGGTGGCGCGCGAGCAGATGCTCGCCAACCAGGCCAAGCTGCACGAGGTCGAGATCTCGATCGGCGCGGCGCGGGCCGAGATTGCCGCCGTCGCCTCGCAGGCCGAGC
>JAUXST010000829.1 GCA_030679805.1 Reyranella sp.
GCCACTACGGCAAGGGCGGCTACGCGCTCGGCCGGGCGCGCGATCCGGGCGGCCTCACGCGCGGCATGCACGCATATTTCAAGGGCGACATTGCCGCGATCGACAAGCTGCCGGTCGAGACTGCCGGCACGCCGTTCCAGACCAGCATCTGGCGCGCCCTGCGCAAGATCGGAAAGGGCCGCACCATCAGCTACGCCGAACTGGCGCGGCGCATCGGCAAGCCGCGCGCCATCCGCGCTGCCGGACTCGCCAACGGCCAGAATCCGATCAGCATCGTCGTGCCCTGCCATCGCGTGATCGGCTCAGATGGCAGCCTCACCGGCTACGGCGGCGGATTGCCGCGCAAGCAGTGGCTGCTGGAACACGAGGGTGCGCTCACTCCCTAAGGGCCTATTCGGCCATGCGGGAGGAGCGCCACGCGGCTCGACGGTCCACCCGGCGTCCGAGTAAAGTCGGGGAATGCCGATCGAATTCACCATCGACCACGAAAAGCGCTTCGTTCACGCCCGTGTCCTGGGCGTCGTCGCCTTGAAGGACATAGAGGACTTCAGCGATGCCGTCGTCGGCCAGGATGCCCTCACCTACCGCAAGCTGTTCGATGGCAGCCAAGGCGATGGGACCTATACCGACGAGGATGTCATGACGCTCGCGGCGCGAGCGGCCGCCTATGCCTCACTGGCCAAACGTGGACCGCTTGCGTTGGTGCCGAAGCCAGGCACAGGAGCGGAACTGGCCAAGAGGTACGTGAACGTCGGCAAGTTCGCCGGAGAGGCGCGAATCTTCGATTCCGTGGACGAAGCCATGAAGTGGCTCGAAGCCCAGCCCGAGGGAAAGCCCCTGCCCGAAGACAAGCCTTAGTCAGATGGCGGGAGACCGATTCTCCAGGCGCAAGCGCGATGCCGGCGCGCGGCCGTCCTCGGTCGGCTGATAGACGACGCTAAACAGCGTGCGTGCACGGGCAAGCGCCTCGCCGAATCCCTTCTGCTCGCTCTCGAAGGAATCGAAGCCGCAGCGGAGCATGAAGGCGATCTGGTCCTGCAGCACGCCGCCAGTGGCCCGCAGTTTGCCGCGATAGCCCATGCGCCCACGCAACAACCGCGCCTGGCTGTAGGCACGGCCATCGCTGAACTTGGGGAAGTCGAGCACGATGAGGCGCAGTCGACCGACATGAAGCGCCAGATCCTCGACCGGATCGGTATTGGCAAGTGCGACGGCGGGCCACTCGGGCCGTTGCTGCCAGTCGGCGAAGGACAGTGGCACGTAAGTCGCGGGCAGCCCGCTCGCTTCGCTATACAGTGGCATAGACTCGCTCCTTGAAGGGCTGGGCGCCGATGCGCCGGTAGGTGTCGACGAAGCGTTCGCCGGCGGCGCGGGCATCGAGATAGGTGGCAACCAGTGCGTCGACGGCCTCGACGACCTTGTCCGCGGCCACGGCCGGCCCGAGGATCGTGCCGAGCGCCGTCTTGCCGAAGTCGACGTCACCGCCCAGGCTGATCTGGTAAAGTTCGACGCCGTTCTTATCGACGCCCAGGATGCCGATGTGGCCGACATGGTGATGGCCGCAGGCGTTGATGCAGCCCGAGATCTTTATCTTCAGGTCGCCGATGTCGTGCTGGCGCGCCAACTCCGAGAAGTGATTGGAAATGCGCTGGGCCACCGGAATCGAGCGCGCATTGGCGAGCGCGCAATAGTCGAGGCCCGGGCAGGCGATGATGTCCGTGATCTTGCCGACATTGGCCTCGGCGAAACCAAGCCGGCCGAGGGCCGCATAAACTGCCGGCAGATCTTCGATGGCGACATGCGGGAAGATCAGGTTCTGCTCGTGGCTGACCCTGAGTTCGCCCTGGCTGAAGGCATCGGCGATGTCGGCCACGCCTTCCATCTGCACGGCACTGGCATCGCCCGGCGGTGCGCCGGCTGGCTTCAGCGACGCCGTCACGATCGAGTAGCCCTTCACGCGATGGGGCGCGACATTCGACTTGAGCCACAGGGCGAAGTCCCGGTCTTCCAGCCTCAGTGCCTCGACGGCCCCCACCAAATTGGACCGGGGTGGCAGGTCGGGTGGCGCGAACTGGCGCGTGATCGCCTCGATGGTCTCGTTGCTGAGGCCCAGCAGACCGTCGCGGGTCTCGGCGTACTCGGCCTCGACGTCGGCGCGCATCTTGTCGACACCCACCTCGTGCACCAGGATCTTGATCCTGGCCTTGTAGAGATTGTCGCGGCGGCCGTAGCGATTGTAGACGCGCAGCGTCGCCTCGAGATAGGCCAGCAGCTCGTTCTTCGGCAGGAATTCGCGCAGCGTCTTGCCGATCATCGGAGTGCGGCCGAGG
>JAUXST010000831.1 GCA_030679805.1 Reyranella sp.
CCTCGGCCCGGTGCTGGGCTCCTATCCTTCGCTCGTCGCCGACAATGTCGCACGCCTCGCGCGCATCTCCGGCCAGGACGAGAAATCGTTCCACATGTCGGGCACCGAGGAGGTGATGCAGGCGGTTCGCCTCGCCCGCTACCACACGCGGCGCTCGCACCTCGTGCGCCTCTGCGGCGCCTATCACGGCTGGTGGGGCGACGTGCAGCCCGGTGTCGGCAATCCGTTGCCGGCGAACGAAACCTACACGCTGGCGGACATGTCGGAGGCCACCCTCAGGGTGCTGCGCAGCCGCAACGACATCGCCTGCGTTCTCGTCAACCCGTCGCAAGCCCTCTACCCCAACCATGGCGCACCGGCCGATTCGACCCTGGTACACAGCCGGCAGGATGCGGGCGTCGGCCGCGCGGCCTACGCTGCCTGGCTGAAGGAACTGCGCGCGGTCTGCAGCGAACGCGGCATCGTGCTGATCTTCGACGAGGTCTTCGTCGGCTTTCGCCTGGCCCTGGGCGGCGCCCAGGAATATTTCGGCGTCGACGCCGATCTCGTGACCTACGGCAAGACAGTGGGCGGCGGCCTGCCGGTCGGCGTGGTCTGCGGGCACCACAGGTACATGAAGCGCTTCCGCGACGATCGCCCGGCCGACATCTGCTTCGCGCGCGGGACGTTCAACTCCCATCCCTACGTGATGGCGGCGATGAACGAATTCCTCCGCCACCTCGACTCGCCGGAAATGCAGGCGCTCTACCGCGATCTCGACGCCACCTGGGACCGGCGCACCGCCTCGCTCAACCGGCGGCTCGCCGAGCGGGAACTGCCCGTTCAGATCACGCACCTGTCGTCGATCTGGACGGTCTGCTACACGCAGGCCTCGCGCTACAATTGGATGTTCCAATATTACCTCAGGGCCGAAGGCCTGGCCTTGAGCTGGATCGGGACCGGCCGGCTGATCTTCAGCCTCAACTACACCGAGGCCGACTTCGAGGCCGTGGCCGAGCGCATCATCGCCGCCGCAGAGGCGATGAAGCGTGGCGGCTGGTGGGAAGTCGGTGCCCGCGGCACCGACCGTGCAATCAAGCGGCGGATCCTGCGCGAGATGCTTGCCCACTATGCCGCTGCCTGGAAGCCTGGAAGCCGCTCGTCCGACGGCGTCGTCGGTGCCCGCCCCCTAGACGCCCGACTTTGAGACTTCGACCGGGATCGGTTCGGCAACCTCTTCGTCGATGACCTCGGAGATCGAATGGGAGATCGCGTCGGCCGTCCGCTTGCCCGCCAGCACCTGCAGCGGGGCGCGGTGATAGAGCTTGATGTCGTGGAACGGGTCGGTGGCGATCTTGGTCACCCACACCAGGCCGGTCTGGATATCCTGCAGGACGAAGAGCTGGACCGCCCGGAAGGCGATGCCGGCAAGGCCGACGACCAGCCAGAGTTCGCCAACGTGATGGACGAGTTCGGCCATATCGGCATGCGGCGCGAAGACGCTGAGCAGCGTCGGATCCAGAACCAGGAGGAGCGGCGAGGCGGCCCAGACCGCGAGCAGCACGAGCTTGCGCTTGATGTTGTAGCCGACCTTGATCTCTTCCTTGTAGTCGTCGGTCGCCTGGTTGATCTGGTCGTAGCCCCGCGGCTCGAAGAACAGGTGACCGATCTGGCGGGTGGTCATGGCGACCAGCCAACCGATCAGGGCCGCCATCGCCGGGTCGGAGAAGGCCAACACGTAGGCGACGAGGAAGCTCGTGGCGCTGACGAAGTGGAGGGACTGGTTGACGAGGCTGTGATGATAATAGCGATGATCGTCCCAGCGCTGCACTTTCAGCGCGTCCAAAAAGCCACTCATGTGGGTGCTTTCCTTGTTCGTGGAGGGAGCTTCGAGTCTTTGTCTTCCTTGGCGTCTGTCTTTGTAACGCACGCCCGTTACAATTGAGCGACGGGGCGTTTTCCTGCTCGCTCCACACCACGGGGTCGAAAAGACCAGTGGCCACTGCACTCACTCGTAGAGTCCCCGCTCCGCGCCGCTGTGACAGGCAACGCAGTTCGACTTCGTGACGACCTTCGGGTTCTTCCAGACCGACTCGGGAAAGCGGTGCTTGCGCAGGAAATCCGGATTCTCGGTGATGCGCTGCGGTGTGCCGCCGGGGGCGACCCATTGCATGTACCTGGCGGCCCGTCCCCAGTTCACAACATCGCCGGCATTGGCCGTGAGGTAGTTGCGGATGATCTCGGTCTTGTCGTCCGGCAGGCTGGCGTCCTCGCCGAAATGGTCGGAAAGGCTGCCCATCATGCGCGTCCACGACCGCGCCGGCAGAAAGCCCGGCTGAAAGGCCATGTGGCAGGTGCCGCATTCCTTCTGCACCGTCGCGTCCCGGACCGGCGGCATCCAGTCGTTTCCCGCACGGGCCGGGAACGTGAGCAGCAGCAAGGTCGCGAGAAGCGTGAACGTGAGCGGGCGCATGCTCACTGCCCCGCCATGAAGGTGATGTAGTCGCCCTTCTCGAGCGGCGTGCAGTCGCGGCCCAGCACGCTTCGGCAATCGCGCGTGAACTGCTTCTCGACCGTGGCCGGGTCGGTGAAGCGCTTGGGATTGACGGAGACCGCCACCGGTTCGATCGGTCGCCCGGTCTTGGCGTTCTGGCCGGGCTGGCGGGGATTTGCCGTGTGGCAGGCGGTGCAGGACGACGTGCGGGCGTCGCCGCCGGTCCATTTCGTCCGGAACAGTGTCTCCCCGCGCTGGGCGGAGAAGGCGGAGAAGCCCTTGTCGGCGGCGCGCGCCTTGGCGGCATAGTCGGCGAGGATCGCATCGCGGCGGGCGTCTCCAGCGAGGGCGACGACGGGCAGCGCGGCGACGGCGGCGGCAAGCATCAGGCGGCGGATCATCGGGTGGTCTCCTTCGAAAGAGCAGACAGGCGCATTCCGGCCAGCCAGGAGGCGATTCGACCGAACCACTTCTTGCCGGCGTACATGTATGTAACGAAGGCGATGTGGCCGACGATCAGCCACAGGGAGGCCTCGGAGATGGCTTCGTGCGGGTGCTCCATCCAGGCGGCGCCGTCGGACAGCGCCCCGGTGAGGGCGGCGAGACCGACGGCGGCCAGAAGCGCCGCGGCAAACCAGGCGAACAGCGGGTGGCGGCCCTTGCGCGCCGACAGCCATGCCAGAGTCGCCCGCGGATCGGGACGGGGAAGGCGGAGCGGACTGCCCGCGGGTGCGAGCAGTCCAGCTGCGAGACGTGCGACGATGGCGGCCAGCACGGCGTAGCCGGCGAACTGGTGCATCGCGTACGTGTTCTCGTCCGCCGTCACATAGGCGACCAGGAAGGCCCCGGCGACCCAGGCATGCCATGCCTTCAGCAGCGTATGATGGAGCCTGGCGGAATTGCGCATGCCCATGACCCGCTCCGTTCAGTCGTCGTTGTCGCGGTCGTTGCCGTGATTGCTGCCGTGACGGCCGTCATGCTGCCTGTCGTAACCGACGCGGCTGTCGTGGCGTTCGGACCTGTTGGCGTGCTTGCGGCCGTCCCTGTCCCTGTGGCCGTCCCGGGTCGTCGACCGAAGGTAGCCGTTGTCGTCCTGGGTGACCGTTCCGCTGTCCGACCTGGTCTGGACCGGCGTGGCCGACAGGTATCCGTTGTCGCTGGCTTGCGCATAGACGGCGGCGGCGCCGCCGATCAGAATTGCCGCGACAAGTCCGTGGATCATCATTTTACCGAGCATCTCATCCCTCCTTGGGTGTCGATGCCCGCGACAATAGCGACGCCGTCCTGAACCAACGCTGACGCAGTTGTTCATCCTGCGTTCAGCTTCGTCCTCTTAGGTTGGTGGCATGAGATTCCTGACCGCATTCCTGGTGGCGGCCGTGGCCGTCGTCGGCACCGCCGCGGCCAGCGACGACCACGACCGCGCCCGGCGCGCCGTCGAAGAAGGGCGCATCCTGCCGCTGAAGGACATCCTTGCGCGAGCCCAGGGCGCGTACCCCGGACAGGTGATCGAGGCCGAGCTCGAAGACGAGGGCGGCGCCATCGTCTACGAGATCAAGATCCTGACCGCGGACGGCCGGGTGACGAAGCTCTACTACAACGCGGCCACGGGCGAGCTGCTGAAGACCAAGGATCGGAACGGCCGGCGATGAGACTCCTGATCGTCGAGGACGAACCGGCGCTGGCGCTCCGCCTGCAGCAGGCGCTAGAGGCCGCGGGCTTCGTCGTCGACGTCGCCTACGACGGCGAGGAAGGCTGGCACCTCGGCGATACCGAACCCTACGACGCCATCGTGCTCGACCTCGGCCTGCCCAAGATCGACGGCGTATCGGTGTTGCAGCGCTGGCGCGAGGCCGGAAAGACCACGCCCGTCCTTATTTTGACCGCGCGCGGCCGATGGTCGGAAAAGATGGCGGGCTTCAACGCCGGCGCCGACGACTACATGACCAAGCCCTTCGAGATCCAGGAAGTGGTCTATCGATTGCGCGCGCTGATCCGGCGCGCCTCCGGCCATGCGCAGCCGGAGCTGGTGTGCGGCCCGCTGCGACTCGATACCAACGCCGCGCGCGTGACCCTGGACGGCGCGCCCGTCCCGCTCACGGCGCAGGAGTTCAGGATCCTGTCCTACCTGATCCACCATCCCGGACGGGTCGTGAGCCGCACCGAGCTGATGGAGCATGTCTACGACCGCCACTTCGACAGCGATTCGAACGTGCTGGAAGTGCTGCTGGGGCGCATCCGCCGCAAGGTGGGCGGCGGGCTGATCCAGACCGTGCGCGGTCAGGGCTACAAGCTCGCGGCGCAGGAACAGGCATGACGGACGCGGGCCGTGACGGACGCCCGGCCGCTTCGCTGTCGCTGCGTCTCGTCGCCGCCGCCGTCGTCTGGCTGGCCCTGATGCTGGCGATCGGCGGCGTCGTGCTGGCGCTCGCCTTCCGCAGCACCGTCGAGCAGGAATTCAGCCACCGGCTGGATGCGATCCTGAAAGCCATGATCGCCGCGACCGAGATTGCCTCCGACGGCACGGTGACCGTCGTGCGACCGCTGGGCGACCCGCGCTTCGATCAGGTCTTCTCGGGCTGGTACTGGGAGGTGACGGAACCCGGCGGACGACAGCTCCGCTCGCGCTCGCTGTGGGACAGCGTCATCGCGCCGGTCGACGGCGGCGGCGATCTGCACACGCGCCGCATCGCGGGGCCCAATGGCGAGCCCGTACTGGTGGTCGAGCGCGACCTGGTGTTTCCCGGCGCCAAGGGGCCGGTCCACCTGCTGGTGGCGGGCGACCTGCGCGAGGTGAGCGACGGCGTGCGGCGGTTCGACCTGCTGCTCGTGTCGGCGCTGGGACTGATGGGCGCCGGGATGGCGATCGCCGTGGTCATCCAGGTGCGATACGGCCTGCGACCGCTGCGCGCGATGGTGGCCGACCTGCAGGCGGTGCGCGACGGCGTGCGGGCGCGGTTGTCGGGGCGCTATCCGCGCGAGATCGCGCCCCTCGCCGACGCCATGAACGGCGTCCTCGACAAGGATGCCGAACTGATCGAGCGCGCGCGCACCCATGTCGGCAATCTGGCGCATGGATTGAAGACGCCCCTCGCCGTCATCTCGACCGAATCGGAAAGGCCGACCGACCGGAGCGTCCTGCCCGAACAGGTTCGCGTCATGCGCCGCCTGATCGAGCATCACCTCGGGCGCGCATCGGCGGTGGCGGGCGCGGGGCGAGCGCCGGGAGCAGCGGTGCCGGTGCGGGCCGTTGCCGAAAGCATCGCGGGCGCCCTCGCCCGCGCCTTCGTCGACCGCAAGCCGGTCATCGATGTCGACGTACCGCCCGGCGTCTCCTTCCGCGGCCATCGCGAGGATCTGGAGGAGATGCTGGGCAATCTGATGGAGAATGCCTGCAAGTGGGCGGCGGGCCGGATCAGGGTTTCGGCTTTCGACACGAATGACGGCCTGCACCTGTCGATCGAAGACGACGGCCCCGGCATGTCCCCCGAGCAAGCGAGTGCGGCGGCGCAGCGGGGAGCGCGGCTCGATGAGAAGGCCGCCGGCTGGGGACTGGGACTGTCCATCGTTTCGGATCTCGTCCAGGTGAACGGCGGGGAGATGACGTTCTCTCGCTCGAAACTCGGTGGGCTATGCGTGGAAATCCGTCTTCCCCATGACTGATGGTTGAACTCGCGTGGCGCACGCCTACCTTGAAAATGAATCAAGAGGAGTCCGCATGCCAGCTCTCAACCACCTCATCGTTCCGGCCAAGGACAAGCATGCCTCGGCGCAGTTCCTGGCCGATATCCTGGGCCTGCGGCCCGAACCGGAATGGGGTCATTTCGTGCCGGTGCGCACCAGCAACGGCGTCACGCTCGACTTTGTCGACTCCAAGGACCTGCGCACGCAGCACTACGCCTTCCTGGTCGACGACGCGGAGTTCGATGCCGGCTTCGCCAAAGTGAAGGCCCAGGGCATTCCCTACTACGCCCGCCCCGACAAGAGCGGCCCCGGCGAGATCAATCGCCACTGGGGCGGCCGCGGCGTCTATTTCGAGGATCCCAACGGCCACCTGCTCGAGCTGATCACCAAGCCCTATGGCGACCTGGCCGAGTTGCGCCAGGCCGTGAACTCATAAGCGGCTTTTGCCCTGGCCTGAGGAGAGATGGCCGCTTCCGACGTCAAGGCGGACTCCGGTCACGTCCCTTGCCATGTGTCAGAAGGGCCACAAGAAAACGTGCGCGACGCGAGTTCTCCCGAAAGCAGACTCTGCAGCTCCGGTAGCGCGCCGTAGGCAGCTTCCATCCTGAGGGCGTAGCGGCGGCAAATCTCGAAACGGCCCGCCTCAGTCACGGGGCGGGGGTGGCGGAGGTGGCGGAGGAGGAGGTGGTGGTGGGGCCAACTGGATGGGGACAGTTGTCGTTTGTGGCGGTGCCCCGATCGGGCGGCTGGCGTTGGAGATCGTGAGGGCCTGGTTGCCGGCGGCTTGCAGGTAGCTCAACCAGGCATTCACACCGCCTCCCCGCGGCCCCAGGCTGGAATTCAGCGCAGCCAGCAAAGCGTTTAGCAAAGCGTCGTCGCCCGGAGTGCTTGTCGTGTTGGCGATCATTTGTTCGAATAGCGCGACAAAACTCTGCAGGGAGCCGGGCGGCAGCACGATCGGCGGCTGTGGCGGCTTGTTGTAGGGCACCAGGATTTGCGAACCGGGACGGGTTGCCTTGCTGGTTACGCCTTGGCTGCGGACCGTCATCGCATCGCCGTACAGGAACGTGGCGACGGTCGAGCCGTCACTGCCGATGGCGATCATCATGATGCCGCCTCGTATCCCAATGTAGCTGGACGGCGTCGCTATGACGACTTCGCCTTTCTTGCTGATAGCACCCCCGACATATCGGAACACACCCTTCGAGATGTTGATCGTCAAGTCGCCAACGCTGCGGTTGGGATCGTAGACAAACCTGTCGATCACCAAATCGCTGTCCGGACCGATGGTGAGCGCAGACCCGTCGAGAAACACCAGGTGCGCGCGATCGTTGTTGCGCGTCATGATCCGCTCGCTGGCCTGCACGTCGATGCCAACCCGCAGTATCCGTTCGAGCTGGGCAGGCGGTGTCCCTCGCGGTTCACCGGCGGCTGCGGTCGTCACACCGACCTGAGCGAGGCAAGGCATAGCCAAGCAGCAACAGGCTGCCGTTAGCGACCAAAGGCGGATAAGCGCATTCATGGAAATCCTCCCCGCCGATTGCTAGAAGTGCCATCCAACGCCGACCAGGGTGGTCAAGGCGTTGTATGCGTAATTGCTCAAAGACGCCCATCGCTGCGCGTAGCTGACCTGGGCGATCATCGAGAATCGCTCGTCGAGCGGTACGGACAGCAACATGCCAAGACCAAGATCGGTCTGGGTCCGGGTAACGGTGGGATCGACGACGGGATTAGGCTGATCGTAGTTGGCGATCAGAGTGTAGATGTTTGCCGTAGCTTGCCATGGCCGTCCGTTGATCCCCAGAGGATCAGTGAACCGCTTTGTCAGTGAGGCACCAACACCGAACTCTCCGTAACTCTCCCACGGCGTGACCGCCGAGTAGCGCATGGCGTTGGCGTTGAACGACATCCAAAGTGTCGGTGACAGCTCGGCGCGCAGGTCGAAGATGGAAGCTGCTTCGACGCCGCTATTCTGATTGTTGGTTGGCACGTCGCTGTTGTTTACGAACTGGCGTTGCCGGCCGAGTATTGCCAGCGTGCCACCAATCTTGGGGCCGAGTGGCGCTGTGGCTTCGACGCCGGTGCCGTATGCCCAATAACTGGTCATGTCGTCGACCGCCACGTAGCGACCGGTAAGGAAAGGCTTTACTGCCACGTCTTCTGCCCAACCCTCGAACGGCTTCATTCTCGGGCCAGTGGAAACGTCGACCACGGCCACGTTAGCTACGGTGACCTGGAATTGCCGGGTGGCGTACAAGGCGAAGTTGCTTTCCAGCGTACCGCTGTCTTGTCGGCCAAGGTCGTAGCGGTGGCGCACGTTCATGGCGGTAAAGGCACTGAAGTCCGGTTGCCCCGAGAAGGTGGGATTGGGCACCACCGGGATGCCGGCCGAGCGAATAGAGCCCGTTGGGCCGCTGTTGGCGTTGGTCGAATAGCGCAGCCCTGCCATCAGATCGCCGGAGAACTGCGACTTGCCGGTCTTGCTGTCTATGGCGACGAGGTACTCGTCAGCCCGCTGCTTGATCTCGGCGGTGGCGCGACCAGATGAACGGGCGCTGTCGAAATAGGCTCGTGCCGCCTCATATGAGCCGAGACGATAATAGAGGGTTCCCAGCTCGAGCTTCACGCGCGGCTGGTCACCGGAGATCAGCAGCAGCCGCTCCAGCGCCGAGATCGCGCCTTCAAGATCGTTTACTTTAATCGCCGCTTCGGCGTAGCGCAGCACTGTTGCTGTATCGGCAGGGTTGCGCTGTGAAGCTTGGAAGGCAGCATCGTACTCTGCCCGAGCATCTCCCGATGTCCATGGCGTTTGCGCCTGCACAGAAGAAATTGCCAGAACGACGGCGACGGCAAAAAATCCAAGAATACGCATCCAGAGTGCATTATGCGCATACCGCGTGCACGGATGCTAGGGTTGACCGAGCACGCAACCACGTCAAAAACGTCTAAGGTTGCGTCGGAAATGCAATGAGAACGAAGTCATTCGCATTCGGGCTCTTACCATCTTGATCCGAGCAGCTACTGTGTCAGCTATGGTGATGCTCCTCGCCAACGCCGACGAGTTGATCGGGCATGAGTCCACGCCCAAGTTTCACGTCGGTCAGCGAAGATGTAGCGGCCCAGAGGTTCTCTGTTTCGTTCAGGAATGGAGTGCCTGAAGGGACTCGAACCAGGCTGCAAACCCGTGAACAGGCTTTAGTCGGATAAGTGGACCGATGTCCGCTTCGGGAGCAATTTCCGACATACTGGTCATTGGTTGTGAGTGTAGGCCCTACTAGGCGGGCCAGGTCGCCGGCTCGCCGGCCTTGATCCACGCCGCATAGTCCTTCTTCGTCTGATCGTTGGGCGGATAGACCCCGGTGATTTCCCGACCCTGGCCGATGCGGATGGCGACGAACTTCTCCAGCCGCTCCTGCTCGAAGGAATCACGCGCCACCTCGTCGGCGATGGGACGCGGCACGACGATGGCGCCGTCCTCGTCGGCCACGATCACGTCGCCGGGATAGACTGGCACGCCACGGATGCCGACCGGCGTCTGCACCTCGATGGGACGCAGGTTGGCCATGCT